>SKVE01000636.1 GCA_007129635.1 Planctomycetaceae bacterium | reverse complement strand
GGCAACTCGCAGAGAATAATCTACCCGCAGCGCTGTGGCCGGTCTCTGACCGAGCCAGCCCGGCGACCGAAGGTCTCCAATATCGCGGGAGACCTTCGGTCGGCGGTTTCGACGGGGTCGGAGACCCTCGCCGAACGCGGTAGATTATTTCCTGCGAGTTGCCTGGGATTCGAGGATCTGCGCGAGCCAGGCTTGGTCGGTAGCCCCCAGCGGCGGATCGGGTACTCGGCCCTCCTGATAGCTGCGCTGCAAGCTGGGGCGGTGGCTCAGGTGGTAGGCCGACTGGAACGCGGCGGAAAGGTCCAAGGGCAGATCTGGGCGGTCGGGGCCGAGCGGCAGGCCGATCACGGGCAGCGGGTCCTGCAACCGCAACGGATACCCCTCCTCGTTGCGCCCCATGCCGGTCTTGCGCGCGACGAAGATGAAATACGGCGTCCTCGGCAGCTCGGGGAACAAATCGCGCGATGGATTCTCGCCGGCCCGCAGGAAATCGATCTCCATGAAGTGAGTCATCGAGGATAAGAACCGGGACCGCTTCTCGCGATACTTCGGCGCGTAATTTCCCTGCTTGTTGGCAAAGCTCAGAAGCTCGACCACCGCCAGCGCCCGCGGCCAGTCTCCCGCCTGACGCACCACGATGTACTGCTGTCTGTATTGCTCTAGTTGGTCGGGATCAAGCACTACTTCGTGGATCGCCCGCGGCTCGGCCAACACCAGCTTCCCACGATCCTGTCCCCAGTCCGAGAATTCGGATTGGGGACGCTGCTCGGCCACCAAATCGGGTTCGCCGAGCAACACCAATTCCCCCGTGGGCTCCCGGCCGTATACGCTTCGCTCGACCTCGACTTCGCAGCCGAGTTCCCGCGCGCGGCCCATGCTCTGCCGAGCCAATTCACGGATGAACCAGCCGTGAAACACCTCCCAACGGGGATTGATCTCCAGAAACGGATCCATGCCGGGAAACGGGGATGACTCCATGAGCGACCTCGGTACGCCAAGTCAGGAGGTGCGACGGTGGACCCGTGTGATCTCACCGTGCTGTCGAACGGTCACGCTGAACGCGATTGTACTCAGTCGGCAGAAGGAAATCCACCAGGACGTGTTCGGCCAAATCCTTAGAGTCTTCGACCACGAATCCGTTGAACGACCGCAAGTGTTTGAAAAACCGACGCGATTATATTCTACATATTGACATACATAATACACCTGCTAAGATCGGAGGGCGTCGGCTGTACGGAGTGACCCGAAGGGATCGTTTTTCGAGAAGTTTTGATGAGAGGGGATGAATTGTGACCGTTTGGATCATCGCTTGGGGCTTGTTGACCGCCAACCCCGTGACGGCCGATACGTGGCCGGGATTCCGGGGCGATGGCAGCGCTGTGACCCCAGCGGAAAACCTGCCGGTGCGTTGGACGCCCGAGGACGGAGTTGCATGGCGGGTGGCGGTGTCCGGTTACGGGCAATCGGCGCCGGTCGTCTGGAAGGATCGCGTATTCGTGACATCGGTCGATGGTCCGGAGCAAGAGCGGGGCCTGGTTCACGCCTACCACTTGGCGGACGGACAGCGGTTGTGGACGCGCGAGCTGACCGCCACGCAGACACTGGAAAACATGTTCCGCAACAGCCGTGCCGCGTCGACGCCTGTGGTCGACGCCGATGGGGTATATGTCTTGTTCGCCGGTGGTCAATTGGCCGGGCTGACTCACGACGGCGAAATCCGCTGGCAACGGTGCTTGGTCGAGCAGTACGGTGAGTTCCAGAATGGGCGGGGCTTGAGCAGTTCGTTGGCGCAGACCGGCAGCGCGGTCATCGCCTTGGTGGACCACGAAGGCCCCTCGTATGCTCTAGCCGTGAGCAAGCAGACGGGCGAGAACCGGTGGCAGACCGATCGAGGCACGCGGAGTTCCTCCTGGTCCTCGCCGCTGGTCACCCCCGGCTTCGGACGACCACTGGTGATCCTCAGTTCCAGCGGAACCATCGAGGCGTTGGATGGGGAAACCGGACGTGGGCTTTGGGGCCTGCGCGGACTGGTGGGCAACCACATCCCGTCGCCGGGATTCTCGGGCAACCGGATCTTCGTGGGCGCATGCGAAGCCGAGCATATCCCGATGAATCCACGGGATATCAGCCGGTCCAACTGCTGTCTGAGCTTGACACAGAGCGAGGGGCAAGCGGGCGTCGAGGTGGTTTGGACAGCGCGGCGGGCGGTCTCGTACTATTCGACGCCGCTGGCCTATCGGGGCGGTGTCTATTACGTGAACAAGGTCGGTGTGTTGTACTGCCTGGACGAGCAGACCGGCGAAGAGCATTACGTCGAGCGGATCGGCGGCCCTTGCTGGGCGTCGGCGATCGGCGCCGGCCAGTACGTCTATCTGTTCTTGAAGAAGGGCAAAGTGGCCGTGATCAGGGCGGGGCCTGAATTCGAGTTGGTGGCGTTGAATCGCGTCTGGTCCGAAGACGAAGACCCGCCCGAGTACCAGCCGCTGCCGATCCCTGCGGGCTTCCGCTTGCCGAAGAACCTACCTTTGGATTTGGACGCCATGGACGAAGGGCTATTGCGGCGGATCTTTGCCTACGGCGATCCGATCTTGTACGGCGCAGCCGCAGTCGAGGGCCATCTGCTGCTGCGAACGGGCGAAGCTCTGATCTGCGTGCGCAACGAATAAGGTGACCGAAGGGTTGGTCATCGATCCTGGCCATCATCGTGACGTCCCATTTATCGGTCCAGTCATGGTCGAATCCGCTCGTTGTCCGACGTCCCGGCCGGTGAGCTTGTATTAATCACATCAAGGTGTAGAATCTGAGCAGGGACGCAGGAGATCCCTAGAAAAATGATCCCGACTCACCAGAAACCCAGAGGAGAAAGCCATGGATATGTTTTGTTATCAGTGTGAACAGACCCGGGATGGCACAGGCTGTTTGGAGAGGACCGTGTGTGGCAAAACGCCGGAAACGGCAGCGTTGCAAGACTTGGTGGTGCATGCCGTGAAAGGCATTTCGCAATACGCGCACCGGGCTGCTCAACTCGGCAAACGGGATCCGGAAGTGGACCGTTTTGTCATCGAAGCGTTGTTCGCGACGGTCACGAATGTCGATTTCGATTCGGCCAGCATCCAGCAGCACCTGCTGAACGCCGTCGGCATCCGCGATCAAGCGCGGCAGTTGTACGAGGCGGCCTGCCAAGAACAGGGCATCTCGCCCGAGCAGCTCAACGGATCGACCCAATGGCAGCCGGCCGCTACCCGCGAGGAACTGATCAACCAGGGCCGGACGGTGTCGATCCCCAGCCGCTTCCAGGTCCAAGGCGAGGACGTAACCGGTCTGCAGGAACTGATCCTGTACGGGTTGAAAGGCACGGCCGCTTACATGGATCACGCGTTGGTGCTGGGCCACGAGGATGCGGAGGCTTTCGCGACCATGCACGCCGGGATCGCCTTCCTGTGTCGAGAGAATCCGGCGGTGGACGATCTGGTCGGTTGGGCCATGAAGGTGGGCGAGCTGAATTTGAAGGTCATGGGTTTGCTGGACGCCGCCAACACGGGCGTGTACGGCCAGCCGGAACCGACCGAGGTCCGTGTCACACCGGTCAAGGGCAAGGCCATTCTGGTGTCCGGCCACGATCTGAAAGATCTGGAGGAACTGCTGCGCCAGACCGAGGGGCTCGGCATCCATGTGTACACGCACGGCGAAATGCTGCCTGCCCACGGGTACCCCGAACTCCGCAAATACCCGCATCTGGCGGGCAACTACGGTGGTGCCTGGCAGGACCAGCAAAAGGAGTTCGACGCATTTCCCGGCGCGATTCTGATGACCACCAATTGCATTCAGCGTCCGCGCGACTCCTACAAGGGCCGCCTGTTCACCAGCGGACTGGTCGCCTGGCCGGGAGTTCCGCATATCTCCGACCGCGATTTCGGTCCGGTAATTCGCGCCGCGCAGAATGCTGAGGGATTTGCGGAAGACGGCGCGGACAAGACCATCCTCGCGGGCTTCGGCCATCATGCCGTGCTCGGAGTCGCCGACAAGGTTGTCGAAGCCGTGAAGGCCGGTCAAATCCGTCGCTTCTTCCTGATCGGCGGCTGCGACGGCGCGAAGAGCGGACGCAACTACTACACGCAGTTCGCCGAAGCCGTGCCCGAGGATTGCGTGATCCTCACGCTGGCCTGCGGCAAGTTCCGGTTCAACAAGCTGGACTTCGGCGACATCGGCGGCATTCCGCGGCTGCTGGACTGCGGACAATGCAATGATGCCTATTCCGCCATTCGCATTGCCGGCGCGCTGGCCGAGGCGTTCGATACCGACGTCAACGGACTGCCTCTGTCGTTCGTGCTTTCTTGGTATGAGCAGAAAGCCGTATGCATTCTGCTTACGCTGCTGCATCTGGGCATTCGCAACATTCGCCTGGGTCCGAGTCTGCCCGCCTTCGTCACGGCGCCGACCCTGGCCGTGCTGGTCGAAAAATTCAACATCATGCCCGTCGACGATCCGGAAACGGATCTGGCCGCATGCCTCGAAGGAAAATAGGTTGAATCCTCGTCACCGTAACTGCTCAGGTAGCCGCCCCAAAGCGGGCATAGGTGTTAAGTTAACAACTCAGGCTTGATTCAAAACAAGCTTATAGAAAGAAACTAGCGTATGGAAACTCT
>SKVE01000668.1 GCA_007129635.1 Planctomycetaceae bacterium | reverse complement strand
CGAGGGATTCCCCGGCACGGACCTCTTCTTCCTTCTGGCCTCCGTGGCGGTGGGCCAGGCAGGTGGCGCCGATCCCCAAAGAGCGGAACGAGCCTTCCGCCACGCCTTCGGCGGCCGCGAAGGATGGGCGAGGCCCTGGATTCATCGCTACTGGTCCCGCCTGGACCTCCCTGTGGACGCCGCACCGTCCGCCTTCGTGGCCACGTGGACCCGCCTTGCCGCCCGTCTGGCCTGGAGGCCCGACGAATCCATGATGCGGGAAGGGGGCACGGACCTGGCGAGGGGGCTCCGCCGCCACCGGTACTTCGTGCGTGGAACAACTCGTTTTCCGGCCCGCTGGCCAGTCGCCCGAGTTGGAATCCGTCTTGGACGCGCTGGCCACAGTGTTTTCAGCGCGGGTAGATAGATCAGACCAGGGCGGGACGGCGGACGGATGAGCCGCGGCGACACGCAGGGTCGAGATCCGCGGATTGGTTCAAGGTGCGGGCGACGTGGGATTTGGCGCTTCGTCCGATCGCACGGTGGCTGCGCGAGAGGGAAGGCTCACCAGTCCGCGCCAAACGCCGGATCTCCTCCCGGCTGTAGATCGCCACCGGCCGGTGATGCCGCAAAGCGACTCGCACCAGGTCGACCGGAGCGGCCAACAAAATCGTATGTCCCGCGTCCAGCAGGAGCGCTGCCTCGTCGGAAGCGACCTCGTTGGCAATCATCCGTGAGGGCAGCAAAGTGATAGCATAGTAATGGAGAGTCATTTCAGGTTCTTTCTTGCTGATCAACGCTCAAGGCGTTGAGAGGCTGAAGGTCACTTCACCTTGGATGGGAACCTCTAAGGCGAGTCCCGAACTTTCGAATTGGAGATACTTGGCGTCAATCGCCTGCGTGGCCTGCTCCCGGGATTCAATGTCTTCGTCGTTCGGAATAATACGGGCGGCATATTGCCCCTCCAGAACGCCGGAACGTAACTCACCAGCTTGTAATGAACTCAACGCGAAACGACCGTCCGCCTGAATCTGGCCGAAGCCGCGCGTGGTGGGTTCTGAGAGCAGGACTACTTCCAGAGTGCTGCCAACCAGTTGGGATGTCTCTCCCCCCTGCAACTCGATTCGTCCCGCTACCGCGTGCGTGCGCGGGCCATTCGATCCGCAACCAGCCATAAGTCTTCGCTGCGGACAATCTCACCACCGGCACGGGTGACAAGTGCGGTCAGCGTTTCCAGGTTGGCCGTGTTCTTGATCGCTCGCACGCTGCCATCGACAAAGACGAAGTTCGTCACGCCCGGATGTGGCCCGCCGAAGCTGGAGTTGGCGAACGGGATCGTCTGGTTGTTGGGTGGCAACAGCGGCCGCTGGTTACCATTGACGTTGCTGATGCCCATCATGCGGCGGTGCGTATTGCGGACCTGGCTGTAGATGCTGCGGTCTTCGTTCCGACCTCGCAACGAGTTGGGACGAATCGACTTCTCGCCGAACATCACGGTGTTGCTGGTCCCGTCGGTGACGTCCGCAATCCTGACTTGGGCCTGGTATTTCTCCAGCAACGGACCGACGGAATCCATGGTGGTGACCGGGAGGGCAGGGATGATCGCACCGGTGGAATTGGTAAAGGCGGCATGGGGACCGAAACTGGCCGCATAGTCCGTCAACGCCCCGCCGGGACGGGAACCGTCCAGGATCTGGAAGTCATTGATACTCAGCACATGCCTCGGCCGGGACGGGCAGACGTAGATGTCCACTTGAGTCTGGTAAGCTTCAGGCGTTTGGTAGCCGACCAGTCGCTGCCAAGCCCAGAGGTCGCGCACGTTTTGTTGTTCGATGTACGGCAGGATCAGCACTCCCCAAGTCGGCCAACTGTTGCGCGTATCATTCTCCGAGTTGTCGCCGATAAAAGCCGGCGGAAGGTATCCCAGCGAGTCGTGAAAGTTGTGTGATGCGAGCCCGATCTGCTTGAGATTGTTCGAGCACTGAGTGCGCCGAGCAGCCTCGCGCGCCGCCTGGACCGCAGGCAACAGCAATGCCACCAGTATGCCGATGATGGCGATCACGACCAGCAGCTCGATCAACGTGAAGCCGCGAGGACGCTCCCATCGATCCGTGCGGCCCACGCGGCGCGCTGCAGGGAAAGTAACGACTTGATTCATGTGTCTTCTCCTAGGAAAGGTCGTTTGAAACAATCGAGCTTTTGCTATTTCGATCCCCGGACCGTCCGGGAGGCGATCAGGGATCTCGCGATCCCGGCCAACTCGATAGAGATCCACCGGTAGCAAGGAACGTGCCGAATGATGCAGTGGAAAGAGAAAAACCGCGAATTCCGGGACTTTTTCGCACGACGTGGCCGAGTAGTACGGTTCTTCCCCCGCAGATAGCCCAGATTCGCTGCCGCTGGGCCATCATCCATGACGAGGCACGGCATAATCCGCCCAGGAGTTCCCGGACTTACGGTCCCACTCGTGCTCAGCTAGCAATGCCAGCCCGCAGAGTTCCCTAGTCGCCAGATCGACTCACGGATGGAAAGGATATTTCACGCATTTCCTCTCGCGAGGACAGTCCCGTATCGGCCCAGGTCTCGATCACCCCGCGCTGCCGGTCGATCTGCCGGACGATGACACGCGCCAGAGGCATGAAGTCGTGAAGCAGTCGCGCGATCGCGGACGCGGCGTCGGTAATCTCCATATGTTGACAGGTCTCGCGCCACACGCGCAGCATCAAATCATCCAGCGGAATGCCCCCTTGCGGTTCACCGCTGTGGTCAAGAAGACCGTCAGTTTCGAAAATTGGTTCCGGCACAGCCACTCCGCATCTGCGAGATTTGCTTGGGTAGATCCTACCATATACGGGAAGAAAGGTCAGGTGGTGGTCCTCGTCGCTTGGAGCCCCTTGCTGCCGCTATCCGGCGAAGACGCGAATATGTCGCGGACGCACGAACACCTGACTGTCGCGCGCCAGGTTCATGGTCGCGAACCGCTCTTGCGAGATTTCCGAAGTCAACCGCTGGTTGGTGCTGGTGACCAGTTCCACCCGGACGACGGGACCGGCCGAGTGGACGCGGACCACCCGGGCCTCGATCCCCGGCAGGTTGCCTGTCTTGGTATCAATGGTCACGTCGTAGGGGCGGACAAAGACGCGGGCGTCGCCGACGATCTGTTGGCGCGTCTCGGGAAAGGGCAAGATCAGTTCGCTGAATTGGACCGTACCCTCGTTGACCCGCCCGTGAAACGTGTTGACGTCGCCCAGGAAGTGCATGACGAACTCGGTGGCGGGATGATGAAACACGTCGTCGGGAGTGCCGATCTGCTCGATGCGGCCTTGGTTCATCACGACCACCCGGTTGGCGACTTCCAAGGCTTCGTCCTGGTCGTGCGTGACGAACACGCTGGTCACGTGCAACTCGCTGTGCAACCTCCGCAGCCACGTGCGCAGCTCCTTGCGGACTTTAGCGTCGAGCGCCCCGAAGGGCTCGTCGAGTAGCAGGACCTTGGGTTCGACGGCCAAGGCGCGCGCCAAGGCCACTCGTTGGCGCTGGCCGCCGGAAAGCTGGTGGGGATAGCGCCCGGCCAGCCCGTCCAGTTGCACCAACCGCAGCAATTCATGCACTTTGTCGCGGATGGCTGCTTTGGTCGGCCGCTCGCGTCGCCGCTTGATCCGCAGGCCGAAGGCGACGTTCTCGAACACGCTCATGTGCCGGAACAAGGCGTAGTGCTGAAACACGAAGCCGACCCCGCGCGCGCTGACGTGGCGGCGAGCCACGTCTTCCTTGTGGAAGAACATGCCGCCGCTGCCCGGATCGGCCTGCTCCAACCCGGCGATAATGCGCAGCAGGGTCGTCTTCCCGGAACCCGAGGGGCCGAGCAGCGCGACCAGCTCCCCTGACTCGACCGTCAAACTGACGTTATCCAGTGCTCGGAACGTGCCGAAGGTCTTGGTGATGTTGCGGACTTCGATACTCACAAGCGGTCTCCTTGTTCGGCTTCGCGCACCGCCTGGACGTGGTCGCGAGCGATCTTCCATTCGACGAACGACTTGACCCCCAACGTCACCACGGCTAAGAAGGCCAGCAGCGACGCCAGCGCAAACGCGGCCGTGGTCTGGTAGTCGTTGTAAAGCACCTTGATGTGCAGCGGCATGGTGTTGGTCTGGCCCCGGATATGGCCCGAGACGACGGACACCGCCCCGAACTCGCCCATCGCCCGCGCGTTGGTCAGGATCACGCCGTACAGCAGGCCCCACTTGATGTTCGGCAGCGTGACGCGCCAGAACGTCTGCCATCCGCTGGCGCCCAGCGTCAGCGCCGACTCCTCCTCTTCGCTGCCCTGAGCTTGCATCAGCGGGATCAACTCGCGGGCGACGAACGGAAAGGTGACAAACATCGTGGCCAGGACGATGCCCGGCACGGCGAAGATGATGCGGATCTCGTGAGCCAATAACCACGGCCCGAGCCAACCGGTGTGCGCGTACAGCGTGGTCAGGGCGATCCCGGAAACCGCCGTGGGCAGCGCGAATGGCAGATCGACCAACGCGTCCACCAATCGCTTGCCCGGGAACTGATAGCGGACCAGCACCCAGGCCACGACCAGCCCGAAGACGCCGTTCAGCGTCGCCGCGATCAGCGAAGCCCCAAAACTCAAACGGTACGACGCCAGTACCCGGGGATCGGCCACCGCTT
>SKVE01000779.1 GCA_007129635.1 Planctomycetaceae bacterium | reverse complement strand
TCCAAGCGAGCATCTTCGCGAAAAGCTCGTTTGACCAGCCGATCTTCCAGCGAATGGAACGAGATGATGACCCACCGACCGCCAGGGCGTAGGAGGTCAGGCAATTTGGCGAGTGCCTCTTGCAGCGTTTGCAGTTCACTATTGACGGCAATTCGCAAAGCCTGAAAGGTACGAGTGGCTGGATCGATTCGATGGCCGCGACTTCGAGGCACGCAACTTCGCACCAATTGGGCCAAATGTGCCGCCGTACGAATCGGATGTTGTCGGCGAGTCTGAACGATTCGCCGAGCGATGCGGCGACTGAATCGTTCTTCGCCGAATTGAAAGATCATATCTGCCAAGGCTCGTTCGTCCATTCGTTCAAGCAATCGCCACGCCGGTTCACCCATCGTTGGATCGAATCGTTGATCCAGGCTGCCCGCCGATTCGAAACTGAAGCCGCGCGTCGTATCCGCCAATTGATCGCTGGAGAGCCCCAGATCGAGCAGCAAACCATCGATCGCGGGGATCTGTCGAGTCGCCAGGATCTCTTCCAGATCCATATAGTTAGCATGGATCGGTTCGATCCTCGAGTCGATCGATGCGGAGAACGCCGCGATCGCTGCTGGGTCACGGTCCAGCCCCAGGACACGGCCCTCTGGACCCACTCGTTCAGCCAAAAGACGCGTGTGGCCGCCGCCTCCTAACGTACCATCGACCAGGATCTGGCCTGGTTTTGGCTGCAACCACTCGATGACCTCGTCCGCCATAACCGAAAGATGAATCGATGAGGACATAACTGCTGGTTTCCCAAAAAAAGCAAGCGACCCAGAGGGTATCCCTTCCCTCCTTATCGGGTCGAAGCCGGTCGTTCCTCACTCGGATCAAGCCGAGGCGAGGAACCAAACCTCTCGCAATCACGAGCGTCCCTCTCGTGATCCGTGAGCAACGCCGTCTCGTCCAACGGCGATGAACCGGTCAGTCAGTGGCCGAAGACTGAACAGTCCCGCCCACGCGGGGCGAGGCGAAGCAAGTAAGGGTTATCGTGGATGTCCGGGTCGAGCCTGCACGTCGGCTGGGCTCGATAGGACCTGATCGACGGTTGATATCGGCGCCGGTGGAGTGGTTCCTCCGGCCAGCACCCTCGAGGCTATTTCATCGTAATGAGGTTGTGTTTGGTCCAGATAATTCTCCCATCGCTCGCGGTTCCAGATCTCCAAATGGTCGCGCACACCTAGCAAAATGATTTCCTTCTGCAATCCAGCCAGCTCAGCCAACTCGATCGGCAACCTCAATCTCCCCTGCTTATCGCACTCGATTCGCTGCGCCTGGGCATAAAACAGACGGTTGAAAGCCGCCAAATCCCGTCCATTGGCTACCCGCTGCTCCATACGATCCGCCAGTCGATGGAACGTGTCATCCGGATACAACGCCAACGAACCCTCCGTACCCGGCACCACAAACAAGATCGACTGGTCGATCCCGATCGCGTCGCGCAAAGGTTTTGGAATGGCGAAACGAAGCTTGTCGTCCAGTAGTCTCGGAAAACTCCCCGTAAGCAGCATCGTCCACCATTTTTTTCCATTTCACGCCAATTTCCCCCAAGCATACCCACGATTCGTTTTTCGTCAACACAATTTTCAGCGTGCCAAATGCGGACTTTTTTTCAAGTTTTCCGTAGGTTCCTATCGCATCGGGACTTGGGAAGAATCGAGCCGAGAAAAGATCCGTGAAACTTTTTTTCTGGCAGTTTTTGCCGCAATCCCGATGCGAATTGCGGTAAATTGCGAGAGACGAACCACAAACCCTTCTGCCCGATGGGTGCTTGCGTCGGTGGGATTGAGGATTGAAAATGAAGCGGTGGAGGAATGGTCCTTTGCGATAGGATTTGTCGATCAAAGAAGATTTTCAGTCCCGCACCACCAGCCGCCGACCCAGGAGCGAATGACGCATGAGCCTGGCTGGAACTAGCTGGATGGGGGGGTAAGTCATGATACGGCAACTCGCAGGAAGTAATTTACCGCGTTCGGCGAGGGTCTCCGACCCCGCCGAAACCGCCGACCGAAGGTCTCCTGCGATATTGGAGACCTTCGGTCGACGGGGTGGCTCGGTCAGAGACCGGCCACAGCGCGGCGGGTAGATTATTCCCTGCGATTTGCCTACGGCGTAGGTTGGGGAAGGCTGGGAAGCACGATGACCAACGAGTTGACTCCGGTCGAGGCTCCGGAACAAATGCCCGTGGATCTTTCGGGCCGTCGATTGGGCGACTACCATCTGCTTCGCCGTTTAGGACGAGGCGGGATGGCCGAAGTCTATTTGGCCGAACAACAGTCGTTAGGCCGTCAGGTGGCGGTGAAGATCCTGAAACCATCGCTGGCCGGTAACGACTCGTACGTCCGCCGGTTCATGCACGAGGCCAAGGCGGCGGCAGCTTTAGTCCATGCAAACATCGTCCAGATTCACGAAGTAGGCTGCATCGACAACTTGCATTTCATCATTCAAGAGTACATCGAGGGCTTGAATCTGCGGCAGGTGCTCGATCGTCGCGGTCCGCTGGAAACAGCCGCGGCGTTGAACCTGATGCGTCAAGTCGCCGCCGCCTTGCACAAGGCCGGTCAGCAAAAGATCGTGCACCGCGACATCAAGCCCGAGAATATCATGCTGGCTGCCAGCGGCGAGGTAAAGGTTGCCGATTTTGGGCTGGCCCGTGTCGAAAAAGGTGGCGAATCGGTGAATCTGACTCAGATCGGCGTGACGATGGGCACGCCTTTGTACATGAGTCCCGAACAGGTCGAGGGCAAGCCGGTCGATACACGCAGCGATATCTATTCATTCGGCATCACCTGCTATCATGTACTAGCAGCTCGACCTCCGTTCGAGGGTGATACGCCTTTGAAGATCGCGATCCAGCACTTGCAAAATGAACCACGACGGCTGGAGGATCTGCGGACCGATCTGCCCGATAGTCTCTGCCGAATCGTGCACAAGATGCTGGCCAAACGGCCTCAGGACCGCTATCAAAACGCGACGGAATTGCTTCGGGATCTGCGTACGGTCCAGGTCGAGGGCGCGGACGAATCTTGGGCGACGGGTTTGGAAGACTGGAACCTTCCAGAAATCGCGGCCATGTCTGCCAGTTTGACCGAGGCGACTCAACAACTGGCCGCCGTCATGAATCAACGGCAACAATCGCGATGGAAACGCTTCGGTGGACCTGTGGCTGCCATCATCCTGGCCGGCCTGCTGTCTGGGGTGTTGCTGGCCCGGGTCAGCCAGCCGGCTCCGCTGCTGCAGGTGACTTCCAGCCAGCGGGTGAACGTCGAACGTCAAGATACGGTACGGGATCAGTACTTCCACGCGATCAGCATCGGCAGCGAAGAGGCTTGGCTGAGTATTGCCAAGTACTTCCCGCCTGCGGAGAGCGAAGAGAATCAATACTACGCCTTACGAGGCACTCAGCGGCTGGCGGAACTGTACCAGGAGACCGGGAATCTGGACCGGGCATTGGAGTGTTTTCGCCTGCTGGCCTCGCCACAATTCGATGACCCGTACTTCCGAGCCACTGGGTTGGCAGGCTTGGCGAATGTGTATTTGGCGCGGGGCGAGCTGCAGCAGGCGTATCAGCAACTGCCGCCGTTGGTTCAAATGTTGCCCGACCTGCCCCTGGAGGTCCAGCAGATGGTGATCGACGAAGTTCACACGCGTCTGCGGACCGAACTTCGCAGGCTGATCCAAGAATTCGACTCGCCGAACGGCGCGCGGCCAAACTTGCCATAAGATCGCACCGTTGCGTAAGGTTTCGCTGCAAACGATCGGCTGGAAAGGAATGGGATGCAACTGGATCTGTTGGTCATCGCGCCTCATCCGGATGATGCGGAATTAGGCACCGCCGGTGCGATCTTGCGGTGCAAAGCTGATGGTCTGCGTGTGGGCGTGCTGGATCTAACCGACGGTGAACCGACTCCCCATGGCAGTCCGGCGACACGCGTTCAGGAGACCGACGCCGCAACGGCCGTGCTGGGGCTTGATTGGCGCGCTAATCTAGGGTTGCCGAACCGCAGCCTGGAACCGACGCTGGAGGCGCGTCGTGAATTGGCAATCGTCTTTCGGCGATTACGTCCGCGATGGTTGATGGCACCGTACTGGATCGATGCTCACCCAGACCATGTGGCGGCGACAGCGTTGATCGAAGCGGCTCGGTTCTGGGCCAAGTTGAGCAAGACGGATATGCCGGGCGAGCCGCATCATCCGGAGCGACTCTATCATTACTACTGCATCCACCTGAAGATGGTGCCCCAGCCGGCTTTCGTGTTGGACATCAGCCCCTTTTGGGAGCAGAAACGGGCTGCGGTCGCCTGTTATCACAGCCAGTTTGTGGCGGGTCGCTCGACCCAAACGCCGACCTTCCTGGACCGGTTGCGCGACGAAGCGGCTTTTTGGGGAAAATCGATCGGGGTAGACTACGGGGAACCGTTCGCCTGCCGCGAGCCGATCGGTCTGACAGGACTGACCAGCCTGGTCTGAGACCGGCAGGAAATGCCAACGCCCCGCTTGGAAAAAAGGGGGCGGGACAGTGCCTCCCCTTAGGCCCTTCATGCGTCAAGATAAACAACAAATTGTCGATGTTGCCAAAGGAGGGGCAAGAAAATGGGTGGCAAAGGAATGAGATGATGATTTAATTG
>SKVE01000503.1 GCA_007129635.1 Planctomycetaceae bacterium | reverse complement strand
GGTATATTTGGGAAGCATCCGACGAATCGGATTCGGTGGTCTGGGATGGATCCTGCGTCCGGTCGTCCGGATCGGAAGCAAAGATTTCGTCGTGGGAATGGTTCGGTTCGCTGGTCATCGTTCTATCTTCTCTGTCCAGAAATCGTCGGAATACTAGGTGTCGTCGCCCGTCCCAGTGAAGTAGCTGGTCAATTTCTCCAGGAAGCTCTTGCGTTGCGGCGATACGTGCTTGTCTTCCACCTCGGCCAGTTCTCGCAGCAGTTCCTCCTGCCTGGGTGCCAATTTCTTCGGGACTTCGATGTAGGTCTGTATGAGCAGGTCACCCGGCCGCCCGCCTCGGGGGTTGGGCATCCCGCGTCCGTGCAGACGAAACACATCACCGGACTGCGAGCCGCGTGGGATATCCAGTTCGTCGTGCCCGGTCAACGTCAGCACTTCCAGCTTGGCCCCCAACGCAGCTTGGCTGTACGTGATCGGCAATCGCAGGATCAGGTGATCTCCCTCACGCTGAAACAGGCGATGGGGGCGAACGGTGACGAAGCAGTAACCATCGCCGGGCGGCCCGCCGTCGGGGCTCGGTTCCCCTTCGCCTGGCAAGCGGACTCGCATCCCGCTGTCGACTCCGGCCGGGATCGCCACGTCCAGCCGCACCGAATCCATGACGTAGCCATTCCCGTGACATTCGGAGCACGGATCGGCGATCACCTGCCCGGTACCTCGGCAACTGGGACAGGTTGTCTGCACTCGCAGGATGCCCGCCGATTGGACTACCTGCCCGCGGCCTCCACACCGTCGACAGGTTTCCGGGGAACTGCCGGGCCGACTGCCGCTGCCATCGCACTTGCCGCATCGTGCGGCTCGCGAAAACTCGACGGTCTTCGTGACGCCTCGAGCCGCTTCCTCCAGATCCAAGGAGACATCGCATCGGACGTCGTTTCCACGTCGAACCCGTCGCCGCCGCCTTCCGCCGCCGCCGCCACCGCCACCGAACAGGTCCCCCAGTCCGAATAGATCCCCGAAGGCTTCGAAGATATCGCCAACGTCGCCGTAGTGGGGAGTGAAGCCACCTGATTCCAGCCCGGCATGTCCATACTGGTCGTAGACCGCACGTCGCTGACGATCGCCCAGCACTTCGTAGGCTTCGGCGGCTTCCTTAAATTTGGCGGTCGCTTCTGAGTCCCCCGAATTACGGTCTGGATGGAACTTGATCGCCAGCTTGCGATACGCTGCGGACACTTCGCTGTCGTTGGCGTTGCGCGAGACGCCGAGAACTTCGTAATAATCTCGCTTGGCTGCCATCGTTGCCATGGCCCTTCAACCCTCGTATCGAGGCGAATGGTGACGGGTGGTGGAAAAACGGGCCACCTCGCATCGAGGTGGCCCGCTCTATGGTAAGCCGAACCCACGGAGGAATTCGGAGGATATGAGCAAGGTTGGCTTAGGCCACCGAGCCTTCCACTCGCCGCTTTTCTTTGTCCTCTTTCTCGAACTTGGTCACCAGCGTCTCGGTGGTCAACATCAGCCCGGCGATGCTGGCCGCATTGGCCAAGGCCGTACGCACGACTTTGACCGGATCGATAATCCCGGCCTTGAACATGTCGACGTAATCACCGGAATTGGCATCGTAGCCGACATTGACGGATTTTTCCCGCACCTCTTCGGCAATCACCGAGCCGTCCAGCCCGCAATTGTCGACGATCTGACGCAATGGCGAATCCAGGACTCGCAACACGATGTCGACGCCGATCTTTTCATCGCCACGAGCCGCATTACGAGCCTTTTCGACCGCCTCGCGGCATCGCAGCAGGGCCACGCCGCCACCCGGCAAAATGCCTTCCTCGACCGCCGCTCGGGTCGCATGCAAGGCGTCTTCGATGCGAGCCTTCTTCTGCTTCATCTCGATTTCCGTATCGGCTCCGACCGAGACCACGGCGACACCACCAGATAACTTGGCCAGTCGCTCCTGGTACTTCTCTTTGTCGTATTCGCTGTCGGTCTGCTCGATCTGCTGGTTGATCTGCCGGATCCGCTTCTCGACCGCCTCACGCTTGCCGCCGCCTTCGACGATCGTCGTGCTGCCTTTATCGACCGTGACCTTTTTGGCGCGACCCAGATGCGACATCTCAAGATTTTCCAACTGGATGCCCAGATCTTCGCTAATCAACTGACCACCCGTCAGGATGGCGATATCCCCCAGCATCGCCTTGCGGCGGTCGCCGAATCCCGGTGCCTTGACGGCGCAGACGTTCAGCACCCCACGCAACTTGTTGACGACCAACAAGGTCAGCGCTTCGCCGTCCACATCTTCAGAGAGGATCAGCAGCGGCTTGCCCGTCTGGCCGACCTTTTCCAAAATCGGAATCAGGTCGCGAATGTTGCTGATCTTCTTCTCGTAGAGAAGCAGGTAGCAGTCCTCCAGTAGGCAATCCATGTCCGAGGTGCGATTGATGAAGTAGGGCGAGATGTACCCTTTGTCGAACTGCATCCCATCGACGAACTCGACTTCCGTCTCGCTCTTCTTCCCCTCCTCGACCGTGATCACACCGTCTTTGCCGACCCGCTCCAAGGCATCTGCCAACTGCTGGCCGATCGCCATGTCGTTATTGGCACTGATCGCTCCGACCTGGGCCACCTCTGCCTTGCTGGTGACGGGCTTGGCCAGGCTGAACAGATGATCGACCGCTGCGTTGACCGCACGATCGATGCCGCGGCGGATGGCCATCGGATTGCTGCCCGCCACGATGTTCCGTAAACCCTCGCGGAAGATCGATCGAGCCAGCACGGTGGCGGTGGTGGTCCCATCGCCTGCCAGATCGGACGTCTTCTGCGCCACTTCGATGACCAGCTTGGAACCCATGTTCTCGAAGCGGTCTTCCAATTCAATCTCTTTGGCGACGGTGACACCGTCCTTGGTCACGGTTGGTCCACCGAACGATTTGTCCAAGATGACATTGCGTCCCGTCGGTCCCATCGTGACGGCCACGGCGTCGGCCAGTTTATCCACTCCCCGCAGCATCCTCGCCCGGGCGTGGTCATCAAACAAAAGTTGCTTTGCCACTTTCTTAGACCCCTCTCAAATTGACGTAAGTTTCCTGTCACGCAGCTTACGGCCCGACTGGCACCAACCAGCCGACGCCCGGACCGGACGCGACGTTAGTCCAACACCTTGGCCAGAATATCGCTCTCGCGAAGGATCTTGACGTCTTCGCCATTGATCTCGATTTCCGTGCCGCCGTACTTGCCGTAGATCACTTCGTCATCGACCGCTACGGACATCTCCGCCCGTTCGCCGCTGTCCAGCAGCCGACCTGGCCCGACGGCGACCACTTTGCCGCGCTGAGGCTTTTCTTTGGCCGAATCGGGCAGCACGATCCCACCAGCGGTTACCTCTTCGGCTTCCATCGGCTTGACAACGACGCGGTCATCCAGGGGGCGAACTTTAATCTTTGCCATTTTTTGCTTCCTTATTTGGATAAGTGATGTTTCAACGGTATCTTCGATTCCACAAACGGTACCGCGAGGGCACCGCGACGCCGGTGACGCAGCACGGCTTTACATCATGCCTGGCATGCCGCCCATGCCGCCCATGCCACCCATGCCGCCCATGCCACCCATGCCACCCATGTCGTCCATGCCATGCTGGTGCGGGTCTTTTTGGCTGTCGTCCTCTTCCTTGGGGATTTCCGTGATCAACGAATCGGTCGTCAGCAACAGACATGCAACGCTGGCAGCATTCTGCAGGGCCGCCCGAACGACCTTGGCCGGATCGATAATCCCGGCAGCGACGAGATCGCAGTACTCGCCCTTATCTGCATCAAAACCGTCGGCCTTGCCTTTCATGCGACGGACTCGGCTGACGACCACCGCGCCATCGTGTCCGGCGTTTTCGGCAATCATCCTCAACGGATAATCCAGCACTCGGCGAATGATTTGGGCACCCAATTTTTCATCGCCTTCCAACTGCAGTTTGTCGAGCGCCTTTTCGGCTCGAATCAGCGCGACTCCGCCACCGGGCACCACGCCTTCTTCCAACGCCGCTTGGGTGGCGCTCTTCGCGTCTTCGAGCAACGCTTTGCGTTCTTTCATCTCGGTCTCGGTCATGGCCCCGCAATTGATTTGAGCCACACCGCCAGCCAACTTGGCCAGACGCTCCTGCAGCTTCTCACGATCATAGTCGCTGTCGGTGGTTTCGATCTCTTTGCGAATCTGCTGAGCTCGACCTTCGATGTCGGCCTTCTTGCCCGCGCCGCCGACGATGATCGTGTCGTCCGAGGTCACCTTGACCTTTTTGGCGCGACCCAAGTCGCTCAGCTTGATGCTCTCCAGCTCGATGCCCAGATCCTTGAAGACGGGCGTCGCACTGGTCAGGACCCCGATATCGCCCATGATGGCCTTGCGACGGTCACCGTATCCGGGAGCCTTGACGGCACAAACGTTCAAGATACCTCGCATCTTGTTGACCACCAGCGTGGCTAACGCCTCGCCTTCGACATCCTCGGCGATGATCAGAAGCGGCTTTCGGGCCTTGCTGATCGCTTCCAGCAAGGGGATCAGCTTTTTGTTCGACGAGATCTTCTCTTCGAACAGCAGGATGTAGCAATCATCCAAATCGACCGACACCTCGTCTTCGTTGGTGACGAAATGCGGCGACAAGAAGCCGC
>SKVE01000057.1 GCA_007129635.1 Planctomycetaceae bacterium | reverse complement strand
CGTGTCACGCGCCATACGCTGTACCTTATAGCAGGCGGACCGACGGAAGGGGTCGAAAGTCGTTTTCGGCTAACGACCAAACCTATGGAAACGAGCTTGCCCGAAGACGACTCCCGACCCCTTCCGCCGATTCCACCAAGAAAGACCTGGCCGGGTGCTTAAGGTCGCCGCAGGGTTCACACCGTTGCTTGCAAGTATTTTTCCGGGAACTTCCACGGGGCGCGATACTCGGGTCGAGCCAACCGCTGGGCTTCGGGATCGTCGACGATCCGTTCGGTGTCCGGATCGAACCGGACGGATCTTCCCAGTTGGTAAGCCAGATTGGCGAGTGTCAACGCCAGATCGATCTTGTAGTGGTAGTTCACGTTACAGCTCGGTTGCTGGCGAGTCTTGATGCAATCGAGCCACTCGCGTTCGTGCCCGGGTGATGACGGGATCGACGCTTCGGGTGGCGTATCGTCTTCCAGCAGGTTGCCTTCCGGTACGACCTCGTGCATGCTGTAATTCGCGTACAGGGTGCCTCGCAGCCCATGGAAGTAGATCCCCAGGCGTCGGGCGGGTGAGCCACGACCGAAATCGAAGGCAAAGCTGTTACACGTGCTCATCATCCACGTCATGGTCATGTCGGGGTACTGCCAGATCACTTCCTGGACGTCCGGCGCGTCGCCGTCGCCGCCCACCATGTAGCGTCCGCCCGAGCACGCGGTCAGTGTGGGAACGCCCAGATCCAATGCCCAAACGGGCAGATCGACGATGTGCGGAGCCATGCCTGGCGTCCATCCGCCCGAATAGGCCATGAACGACCCGTGGTTGTAGCTGTTCGCAGCGAGCAGCGAGTTGTAGGGGATCGTGGGCGCGGGGCCCAGCCAGAAGTCCCAATCCAGATCGGAGGGCGGGTCCTGCTTCGGCGCGGTACCGATTCCGTCCGGGCCCTGGTTCATGACGTTAAAGGTTCGCACGACACTGACCGGCCCCAGTTTCTCCGACTGGATCCATTCGACGACGCGACGGTAGTTTTCGCCTGCATGGATCTGTGTCCCGATCTGGCTGATCCGCTGATGCTTGTTCACCGCATTGCGGACCGCAAGGGTTTCGTCAGGATACAGGGTCATCGGTTTTTGCAGGTAGATATCCTTGCCGGCCTCGGCAGCTTCGACGGCCATCAGCGTATGCCAGTGCGGTGGCGAGGCGATGATCACGGCATCGATGTCTTTTTGGGCAAGCAATTCGCGGTAATCGCGGTAACCCTTCGCGGTGCTCTGATGCTGCTGCAGCACGGGGTCCATACGTGCCTGCCACACATCGCACACGCCGGTCACAACCACGTCTTCATGACGCGCGCAATTCCCCAAATTGGCTCGTCCCATTCCATTGACGCCGATGATCCCCAGGCTGATGCGTTCACTCGCGGCGGTACGTCCATCGCGGCCCAGCGCGGCGGCGGGGACGATTTGCGGCATGGCCAGGCCGGCGGCAAGGCCAGCTTTCAAAAAACTACGTCGGTGGGAAGACACGGGTTCGGGCATGACGAATACTCCTGATGGAAGGGCAGGTGGAAAACTGGGCGGACGCACCGAGTCGGCACCTGGAATTAGTACAATCGATTTCACCACGGCTTGCAAGCCCTGGTGCCCCGATACCCCGATACGGTTTGCCGTTGGTTGATGTTGACACATCGTTGCCGGTCGTCTACAAACGGTACGCGGTACTCTAATCTCGACTACCCGACATCAAAAATCGACATCATGAATCGAATTCAACAATGGCCTGCGGTGGAACTGGAATCGCTTCGTCCCACCGCTGGAAATAAATCGGCCTCGTTCGCTCCCGCCGTCCGTCCCTGCTGCGAGCAGCGTTTCTTCCTCCCGCATCACTTCGAACCCGGATATGCCTACCCGCTGCTGGTCTGGTTGCATGGACCGGATGACGACGAACGGCAATTGCATCGCATCATGCCACACGTCAGTCTGCGGAATTATGTGGCAGTCGGTCCGCGTGGCTGTTGTTCGCCAGAACCCGATCGGGCGGGCTACCGCTGGCAGCAGAGCGAAGACGCGATCGCTCGTGCCGAGCAGCAGGTGTTCGATGCGATCGAGATCGCTTGTCGTCGTTACCCTATCGCCGAGGATCGGATCTTCTTGGCTGGTTACCAATGCGGCGGCACGATGGCTCTGCGTATCGGACTGGGATCGCCAAACACCTTTGCGGGGGTGCTTTCGATCGGCGGCCGTTTTCCCCGCAAGCTGGCGCCGCTGACCCATCTGCACGCAATCCAGCGTTTGCCGATCTTCCTTGCACAAGGTCGGCAATCAAGCTTGTATCCACCGGACGTTACCTGCGAGGATCTGCGGCTGTTTCACGCCGCAAAATTGCACGCGATGCTGCGACAGTATCCTTGCGGCGACGAATTGACGACGCAAATGCTGCGCGACATGGACGCGTGGATCATGGAGCAGATCAATGGGGTGAAGCCCGATTCAGCGCCGTGTCACGCGTTGGTTTTGCCTTGCGAGGAAAACTAGCAGCCGATCATCGTTCGGCGTTTTCTATCGAGCTTTGCTCCGTTCGAGCGCGATCCGCTATCGCGGCTGCCATTCGATCCGGGTGGTCCGTGAACGCACCATCGGCGCCGATCTCATACAATAGCCGCTGGACCAGGGTGTCAAAGCAATCGGCAAAGGCTGGCAAGCGATCAGCTCGCAAGGTCCACGGATGCACCACCAGGCCTCGTGCATGAGCGCCGGTGACCAGGGCGTTGTCGTTGATGACGTTGCCCTTCGAGTCGAAGATCAGGCTGATACTGGGACCGATACCGTCCGCGTAATCGGCGATTTTGTCCAGGCCTTCCGGAGTGACCATCGGACTGTCTGGCCGACCGCCGATCAATTGGACCAAACGCAGCCGGCAACCCAATTGGCGCAAGCGGAGCAATCCTTCGGGCTCGAAACACTGGATGATGACGGCAGCGGATGGATCGCGATAGTCGTATCGAGTCAACTGGTCCAGCAGGATTTGCGCGAAGTCGTGGCCTTCCGCAAGATGCCAGTTGTACGCCTTCATTTCCGGGTAGATCCCGACGTTTCGGCCGGTCGAATGATTCAAGCCTTGGACCAATTCGATCAGCTCGGCCAGCGTCGGCACGCGGAATTTCAGCTCAGCGTGCTTGTTCGGAAACCGCTCGGCCGACACCACGATCCCCGTTTTCTGATCGACTCGCTCGCGAACCTCCAGCGTCTTGATCTCGGCCAAGGTAAAGTCGATGGCATAGTGTTGTCCGTTCTGCCGCGCGCGATCGGGGAAGACCTGGGCAACGTTCGTGGTCGCGTTTAACGTTCGGTCATGCAAGGCGATCAACTCGCCGTCCCGCGTCAATACCAGATCGGGTTCGAGGTAATCCGCGCCTTGGCCATAAGCCATCGAGTACGCCTCCAGCGTATGTTCCGGCAGGTATCCTGAAGCGCCGCGATGCGCGATGATCACCTTACGGGCACTCGGTGGCTCGGCAGCTTTCATCGGATCGGAACTGGATACCAGCAGCAAGGCGACCATGCCGATGGCGGCGAACGATCGACCGATCTGCATGGCGGACGTGAAGGGGGCGGGGTAAGTACAAGTCATGTCAGGGCTCCGATCACAAAAGGCAAAGTTTCGATGGACGTATGTTAGCACACGGGACGGCTTTGATCACGCCCCGTTTCATTTGGTATACTCGTTCGTAGCTGGAATGGCCCGACAATTCAACCGGAGGAGAAGAAACGATGTCGATGCGAACTGGGCTGGTTTTCGGTGCGGTGTTGGCCACCTTGATCATCTGCCCGCCGAATGCTGCTCCGAGCGAAGACGGTTGGCCGATGCATCGTTACGATGCTCGCCGGTCGGGGTTCTCGCCGCACGGGTTGCCTGCCGTGGTGGAACTTCACTGGCAGCGCCAGTTGCCCGGTTACGAGGTCGCTTTTCCGAACGAAGCTCGCAAGCAGTTTGACAGTTCGTACGAACCCGTTTGTGCTGACGGCGTGCTGGTGGTGGCTTGCCCTGCCGACGGAAGTGTCCGAGCGTACGCGGTCGAAACGGGCGAGGAACGATGGCGTTTCTACGCCGAAGGGCCGGTCAGGCTCGCTCCCGTGTTGCACGAGGGTCGCGTGCTGTTCGGTGCGGACGATGGCCGCTTCCGGTGCTTGGATCTGAAGAGCGGCGATCTGCTGTGGGAACATCGAGCGCATCCGCCCGACGCTCCCGACGCTCGACTGCTGGGCAACAACCGATTGATCTCGCATTGGCCCGTCCGAGGTGGTGCGGTGGTGATGGACCAGACGGTCTACTTTGCCAGCGGTGTCTGGCCGACGATGGGCATTTTCGTTTGGGCACTGGATGTCCGCACAGGAACGCCGCACTGGATGAACGCCAGCTTGGGCCATATCAAGGGTGTTCGCATCGATCACGATGTCCGCCATGACTCGGGCATCTCACCGCAGGGCTATCTACTGGCGACGGAGGGCCGGTTGATCGTGCCATCCGGGCGTTCGCTGCCCCTGGGGTTGAATCGTTCGGACGGATCTCTGTTCCACTATGTCATGGGCTACCGTAGCGGCGACTGGCGTGTCGTTGTTGGCGGCGACTACCTGCTGGTCGGCCAGACGGGCGTGTTGTCCCTGGCTGATCTT
>SKVE01000662.1 GCA_007129635.1 Planctomycetaceae bacterium | reverse complement strand
CCTCGGGGACTGCTGAGCGGCACGCCTTGACGATCGACTAAGACAACCGGCGACGAGGGCCCAAAACATGCCTCCACGACTTCCACTCGACCATCGCCTGCGGCATTTCAGCCTAACGCGGCTCGGCCGCAACCAAGTAGGTTGGGTCTCCGCCCCGGCCCGGTCGGGACAGAGTCCCAACCTACAAACATGCGCGCACCGTGCTCGCATGTTACGACCGAAGACTCTAATAGAAGCGCTGTGGGTCGCCTTCGCTCTCGGGCTGGTTTTCCAACCCCTGCTGGCGGCCGATCGGACGAATGATCGCAAAAGAGACCGGGTGGCCGAGCCGCCGCCCAACATCGTCTACATCATTTCGGACGACCAGACGTGGACGGATTTCGGATTCATGGGCAATCGGCGAGTCGCCACGCCGCACTTGGATGCCCTGGCCGCACGTTCGGCCCGTTTTGTCAACGGCTACGTGCCCTCCAGCGTGTGCCGTCCATCGCTGGCTACGCTGCTGACCGGGCTGTATCCGCACCAGCACGGGTTGCATTTCAACCATGGTCCGCCGGGCAATGCCGGTTATAACCGCATGACGTCACGCCAGCAGTACCAGCAGACGCGATCCCACGAATTCGCACTGATCCGACAATTGGATACCCTGCCCGGGTTGTTGGGCCGCGAGCGAGGTTACCGATCGCTGCAGACCGGCAAGTTCTGGGAGGGCCCGTGGGAAAACGGGCAGTTCACCGAGGGGATGACACGCTTTGAAGCTCCGCCCGAGGATCAGACGTTCGGAGGCCTGCGAGTGCTGGCCAGCGGCGATCGAGTCGCTCATGGCAACGGGGACATCGGCTTGTCGATCGGCCGTCAGACGATGAAGCCCATCGCCGACTTCATCCGCGACAGTGAAGCCGACAAGCAGCCCTGGCTCGTCTGGTACGCACCCTACCTGCCTCACCAACCCCATGATTCGCCTGAGCCGTTTTACCAGATCGCCGCCGCTCGACCGGACGTCGCCGAACATGAACTGCCGTACTTCGCCGCGATCGCTCAATTCGACGAAACCGTCGGCCACTTGGTACGTATGGTCCGGGATGCCGAGGCGATGTCGCGAACCCTGTTCGTGTTTGTCGTGGACAACGGCTGGTCGCCCAGCACCACGCCTCAACGTGGCCGGTCGGAAGAGTTCGCCCCGACGGCGACCAGCAAGTGGGCGCCCTTCGATGAAGGCGTGCGGACTCCGATCCTGTTGAGCTGGGAAGGGATGATCCAGCCCGCGACTTATACAACTCCGGTAAGCTCCGTGGATCTCTTGCCGACGTTGTTGTCGGCCGCTGGGGTCCCCATGGCCCAGCGTCTGCAGTTGCCCGGTCAGGACCTGATGCCGGTGGCGCGGGGCGAGCAGGCTCTCGATCCACAGCGGCCCGTGTTTGGGGAATTGTATCCGAACGACGCTACCGAACTGGGACGGCCCGAACTGGATATCGGCTACCGCTGGGTGCGCCGCGGCGACTACAAGCTGATCGTGCCGACCACGACTGCGGGACGTAAGCCATGGCGGGCCTATCTGGACGGTCCCGCCCTGTTCGATCTGGCGGAAGATCCTCACGAGACCGAAAACCTGATCCAGCGCGAAGACCTAGCCGACACGGTCGCTGACCTGTGGCGATTGTTAGACAATTGGTGGGACGGTGTCGAGAACCGGGTCGTCGCCTCGCCCTAACTCAACCAATGCTCGTTACCAGAAAGGAACATCATGCCCACGACTCGACGCACCTTCTTGAGCACAGCGGCCGCAGGAGCCGCTGTCGGACTGGCCAGCAGCGCTTCGCAGACCGCCGCGGCCTCGACGCGATTCGGTCCGAACGACACGATCGGTATCGGCCTGATCGGCTGCGGAGGCCGTGGCCGCAGCGTCCTTCGTCAACATCTGGCCGTCGATGGAGTCCGAGCCGTGGCCGTCTGCGATGTACACCAGGGACGGTTGGCCCAGGCTCGAAAAGAAGCCGGTGGTGACCAGGTGGCCGCCTATGGCGATTTTCGCAAACTGCTGGAAAACAAAGACGTCGACGTCGTCATCGTCGCGCCGCCCAGCCACTGGCATGTGCTGGCAACCATCCACGCCTGCTTGGCGGGCAAGGACGTCTTCGTCGAAAAACCGTTGGGGACCAGCATCGGCGAGGGCCGTGCGGCGGTCAAGGTGGCGAAAGAAACCGGGCGCATCGTCCAGTTCGGCACGCAGCAGCGAAGCTGGGAACATTATCATCGAGCCGCCGAGATCATCCAGTCGGGACGACTGGGCGAGATCTCCGAGGTCAAGGTCTGGGATTACGACTACTTCTATCCCGGATTCGGCAACCCGCCCGACAGCGATCCGCCCGCTGATTTGGATTGGGACATGTATTTGGGGCCGGCGGCCAAGGTACCGTACAATCCTAACCGTTTTGGCAATCGCCACTACTGGTTCCACGATTATGCGGGCGGCTGGCATGTGGATTGGGCCGTCCACCATTACGACGTCGTCCACTGGTGCATGGGTGTCAAGCACCCGGTGGCCGCCGCAGCGATCGGCGGGCGGCACGCGTTCAAGGAATGCAACTCGGAGTGGCCCGATACGTTCAACGGAATCCTGCAATACGGTCCCGGTCCGGTCGCCAAGCAGGGGTTCCTGTTGCAATACACGGCGCGCACGGCTTCACGAGCCGAGCAGCGGTCTCACGGGAAACGGTTCTTCGGCACCGAAGCATCGCTGATCATCGATCGAGCCGGGCTGACCGTAACCCCCGAGATCGGCAAATCGGGCGAACCGGAGAGTTTTCGCACGTCGGAATCGAACCACGCGGCGGCCTTTATCCAACATGTCCGCCAACGCACCAAGCCGTTCGGCGACATCGAAGAGGGTCATTATTCAACCATCCCCGGTCATCTGCTGAGCATCGCCTATCTGAGCGGCAGCACGATCCGCTGGGACGCCGAGAAAGAACAGGTGATCGACAACCCCCAGGCCAATGCCCTGGTGACTCGCACCTACCGCGAGCCCTGGACCTTGAACGTCTAGTCGTTCGCTCAGCAGGAACCCGCGGCATTAACCAGCAGCGCACCCATCGGCCGCTGCTGGCCGGCTTCCGAAAGCCGCCGTATCCTCCGCCAGTGGCTGCGCCACCTTCGCATCCCTCGCCACCGATCATTCGTCATTATGGAATTCGTAGGCAGTCGTTTTGAAAACGCTCCAGCAAGATCGCGAATGGGATAATTGATGAATACTGACAGCAAGTTTATTCGGCAGATTGTACAACACGAGAAGAGGCCTCCCGAGATAATCCCGTTGAATTTGATTTTCGACTATCCGGTCCAGTGGAGCCGGTATAAGGTGCTGCGCGACCTTCTTCAGAACTTCTACGATGCGGTGGGTTACGAATCGTGGCTGGAGCGTTTTTCCTTTGTGCAAGACGGGGACACGTTATTCTTCATAGGCAGCGATGTGGGGTTCAGTTACGACTGGCTGATTCCTATCGGAGCTTCGACCAAACGCGATGCTCCTGGCAAATACGCTGGCTATTTCGGAGAAGGCTTCAAAATCGCTTCTCTTTGCGCGCTGCGCGACTACGGCTGGAAGATCGAATTGGCATCCCAGAACTGGAAACTCCGGGTAGTGGTGAAAGATCTCATGATCGACGGGATCAAAGTGCCGTCTCTGGCGTATCACCTGTGGAAACGGTCACAACCGCACCCGGATACCGTCCTGGCTCTGTCCCCATTCAGCCGCCAGGATAGCGAAGTGCTTGAATCTGCAGTACTCAGTTTTTACGATCCCCAGAATCCTCTATTTGGGTCGAAGATCTGGAGCAATTCATCGGCCGCTGTTTTTCACCGGTCCTCTATGGCAAAGCCTGCCAATTATCCTTCGACGTACGGTTGCAGAGGGACTGGAATCATTTATGCAGGGTACCAAGCGCTTGGGGCGTTCCCCTTCCCGCTGATCGTCGCTCAACATGATTGCCATCGCCACGATCGAGAGAGAAACGACTTCTACGACATGGATGTGTTCAAGGTGCTCGAACACGTGTGTGGTCTGGTCTCACCAGAATGCGCTATTGCATTGCTGGAAATCTTTCAATCCAAGTGGTATTCTTATCCGCAGAAACGGTACGACTTCAAATCCTGGTATCCGGTGGTGAGGCGACTGGTCCAGCGGGTAAGCTGTTCACCTGAGGAGACACGCCGCTGGCGCGAGAAGCATCCGAATCTATTGGTGGCTGAACGAGTGAAACCATGCCATGTGCCGGAGTATAACCGACGGCGCCAAGCTTTGGCTTGGTTCCGCCAGGAGTGCTCGGGGCATCGACTGGTCCAAGATGGCTTCTTGAATCTGGGTTACCCACGTCTGGAGACCGCATGCGAGAAGGCCGATGGTTTCAGTCACACTCGCGAACCACGAAATATCGAGCTAGGATTGATCCGCACCCTGGAAGAGCTTTCTCGATCGATCCTGGGCGATTTCTTTGGAGATGAGCCGCCCCCGCCATGCAGAGTGATCGACGCCGCGTACGCTTCTTGGGAAGGTATGACAGTGACGTTACGGCTCAACCAGCCTCGCAAGACCCGCCATGGCTTCGTCCTGCGCTACCAACTGCCCTGGGTCGCTCTCAAGAAACGCCTTCTTAGAAAAGATG
>SKVE01000484.1 GCA_007129635.1 Planctomycetaceae bacterium | reverse complement strand
TGAGTCCCAGGGCATCGACGATCAGCACGGCCAACATCAGCCCGCCGACGAACAGCCCACCCAAAGCATGCCGCGCTCGATCGTCCCAGAGCGCCGCAACCGTGACGCCGAGTATCCCTGCCGCGGTCCAACCGCCACCGCCGCCGATCAGATCGATCACGGGCACCTCGCCGACCAAGGAACTCAAGGAATTCAGCGTTGCAGCAAAAAAACTCAGCGAGCTGAAACAGACCAGCGGCAGGACCGAGGCGACGACGTGCAATCGCGGTCCGCCGAACGCCGGTTCCAGCCCCGCGACTCCTGCCCGCCGCTGCCACCAGAGTTCGGTACCCAGCCATACGGCCGCAGCCACCAGCAGCATCATCAGATCAGCCATCAGCAACTCGAAAATTGCTTGCGGCGGGTCGCGCTGCCAAAGCTCCTGGAAAGGTTCCCAGCAGTAGATTGTCGTCGCGGCGACGGCGGACAACGCTGCGCCATAACCCCAAAGCTGACGCCGACATCGCAACGAGAATCCTGCCCACAGCACGGCCACCGCCCCGCACGCTGCCACCGACCACCAGGGTGCCCACTCGTGCGGATCCGACCAGCCGCCACGTAAACCCAACGCTAGAACCAGCGCGCTGCTGACGGCCGCTTCACGCATCAAGGCAGGGTACCGAAGCCAGGCGACGGTCAATGTGGCGGTCAGCAACAGCCCGCCAAAGGTCAGGACGTGATAGGCCAACCAATCTCGAGACACATCCAGCGGATCGACGGCTGCCGCGATTAACGCAACCAGCAACCACCCGCAAGCGGCCAGGGTACGCAGCCGTGGAACGACGGTCGACGGTTGGCCAATCCCGGTGTGCCAGACGGCAGCGACACAGGCCGCGAACCAACCGACGAACATCAGCGGTCGAGCCAGCGGTTGAGCCCATGGGTCGAGTTGGCCTGGAGCCATCACGACACTGATCGCGGCCCCGATCCCCAGCACGCCCAGCAACCCGAAGGTCACGTGAACCTGGACATCCAACCAACCATCGTCCCCAGGACGGCCGGCTGCAACGATCCAAGGGCGTAGTGCCAGCCAAGCCAGCGAGTAACCGCCCAACCCCGCCAGGTTCCATTGCAGCAATCCGATCAGGAATCCCGGTTCCTCGGGCGAAGCCTGCAGCAGGAAAGCCAAGGACACGGCGTATTGCAGGATGATCGAACCAGCCAGGGCGAACGGGGAATAACGCTCGCGCAGAGCATGCCCCAGCAACACGGCGACCAACACGACCAGCGGGATGGCGTACGAGGCGATCATACCGATGCGTGCAAAGAAGGAATCGAGGGGCACGTCCCCGACCGACATCGATGCGGCGCTGCGGAGCGCGACGGCCGTGGTAATGCCCAGGATCGGACCCGCGCCCAAAACCAAAGCCGCTTTGCGCGCAACCGAGGCAGCCGTTGCGGGGAATTCCCACGGCCCCAGCCATTCGATGCGCGACAGCCGTTCGTGAATCGGACTGCGGCACCAGAGGATCACCGCAGTGACCAGCACGTAACCGGCGGACCACCAGCGCCATGCCGACGCCATGGCCTCGACCGGCGCCCAAGCAGCCAACAACAAGATCCCGGCGGCCGCGATCAGCAACAGCCCCAGCACCGCTGGAAGGCTTGCTCGATCCAGCAACCAAACGCCCCACGCCACGGCGATGATCACCACCGCCATCCAAGTTTGCCCGCTGGCGACCAGGATCGGTTCCGTCACACCGCCGAAGACCTCCCAAATCAACCCTGGCCAAACCGCCGCCACGCCCAACGCCATCGCGACCCACGTCAGCGCACCTAACAGCCACTGATCCATGGGCGTCTCTGCAGGCCATCCGGATCGCAGCAAAGCAGCGACAGCCAATTGACGACGAAACGCTTGACGGACCAGGCACCAGCCCAGGCACCAAAGCCCCAAGACGATCGTCTGCAGTTGCAAGAACTGAGCCCAACCCGCGGTATCCCGGATCGGCCACCGCGAAGGATCCCATCCCGCTACCGCGTAGATCAATGCCAGCGAAGCGATCGCCTGGAAGACGGCCCATGCGGCCGGTCGTCGGTAGATGGCCGCAGCGACCAGCCAGGCTACCGAAACCAGTGCCAAATCGATGGCCGTCGGCAGGAAAGCGAAATCGCGAACCGGCAGAACCGCGTATGCCGCAATCAACGACGAACCCAGACTGCTGCCAACCAGCACGGCGACCACGGCCTGCCAGGTCCGGCCTCGACGTCGTTGGACGGACTGAAGAACTTCCGGCAACGCCAGTCCGAACGCCGTCACCGCCACGGTCAACGAGTGAGCCACCAACGCGTGGGTCCAAGGTCGGTACGGTTGGATCTGCCAAGCGGTCAGCCACCCGATACCGATCGGGTTCTGCCACACAGCATGCAGCAACGCCACAAACCACAAACCGGTCGCCGTCCAAGCCAAAGCCCGCTCGATCTCCGACTGCCGATCTCCCAACGGCCGATCGCCCGGGCCACCAGCAAGGACGTGATCGCATAAAAGGCGAAAATCGGGGTGGTTAGCGCCAGGTCCCGGCCGCCGCCAAACCCATCCCAGAAAGCGATCAACAGGCTCAGACCACTCAAAGCACCCGCCGACGCCAGGCAGGCCAGACCGTCCGAGCGACGGCCACGTCGCTCCCAACCCGCCCCGGCCAGCGCTGCCAGGACACTGAACGTCAACAACACCAGGCCGCTGCGCCCAGCCAGCAGCCAACCGGTCACATGCTGCACCGTTTGTGGTCCCGTCCATGTCAGGTTGGCTTGCCACACGTGGAAACCGATCAGCCCCGCTAACGCCGCACAACCGATCGCCGGAACCTGCAGTGCGGGCAATCGCCCCGCCACGGCCAGCGGGGTCAGTACGACGAAATTCAACGTACCGACCAGGATCAGCAGGTTCGGACGAGGCCAGGCCAGCACCAGCGCAGAGAGCATCAACATCCCACCGGCTACCGCCAAGGCAGTCCCGCTGGTCCGCACCATCGCCAGGGCTCGCGATTCCACACGTCGATGGACCAGCAGTCCGCTGGCCAAGATCGCTACCGCCATCAGGCTGAGCACCGGTGAGAGATTGCCCGCCGCTTCTTGCCACGCCGGGGCATGGGACAGCAGCAGAGCGACTGGTGGCAGGAAGCTGAAGGTCGCGATGCCCAACACGAGAAAAATCTGCTGAGCGCGCCGAGTCGATAGTCGCGGCCACGCTGCCGCTTGCAGTACCTGGCTGAGCACCGCGACCAGATAACCGGTCAACGGCACAGCCAGCAGCAGCCCGGTACCGGCAGCGGTCAACGGCACGGATGACTGACGGTCGACGATCAATTGGCCTGCCGCAGTGGCGAGCACGGCGACGGTCAAGCGCCACCAGCCGGCTCCGATCAACGCTCGGCCGCCGGAGAACGTGATCCCGCCACAGACCACCAAGCCCAATGCCACGGCAGCCAGGTACCAAGGGTCGGTCACCGAACGCTGGTCCGGGCCGGATAACACGATCGCCGCGACGAAATTCAGCGGCGTCAGCAACATCGCGATGATCAGCACCCCGCGACTGGTCGCCTGCAGATTCCAGCGACGCAGCGTGTACATCCCGGCACCGTAGATCGCCAGCGTGATCATCAGGAAAATCAACGCCGGAAAATACGGGATCGTGTCGCTCAATGTGGCTCGCAGACTGATCACCAGCCCCACCGCACTGCCGACGATCAACAACCCGCTGACCAACTCGCCCCAACGGATATTGCGTTGAGCCATGAACGACTGCATGACGTCCGCCAATGTCCGACTCGCTCGCGATGGACGACCGGGCGGCGCCGCGTGGTGCCGATCCAACGGATGCCTGCTGCCCGATAGCTGAGCAGGCGAGGGCGAAGAGGACGTGGTCGATGATGCCGTGGGTGCCGAGGGCTCGGGTGTTGCCGTTGGTGCCTGTGTTGCCGGTGTTGCCGTTGGTGCCGGTGGTTCGACCAGAATGGCATCGTACACGTCGACGGGCTTGCGTTCCGATTCGTCGGCGCCATCCGAAGCTGGCCGCGTCTCGGTTCGTCCGGAACGCACCCTTTGCTCGAACTGCACCAACCGCTCGACCAGCGCCCCATGTTCCTGGCGGTCCATCCAACCGCGATGGAGCAAGCGAGCCAGGTGATGGTGGGTCGCTTGCAGGTCTTTCTGCCAGGAATCGGTCGAGGCACTCTGGCCGCCCGCTCGTTCTTGCAGCCCGCGAAAGACAAAGCGGCACAAGGCGGCCAGCGTGACCCAGATCGCGTGCCCGATGCAGGTCAACAGGGCCAGCACCACCAGCAGACTGCACAGGACGCCCAATGTTTCCACGATCGGCACTCACCGGAACTTAAAGAACACTCACGTACGCACCGTGCGCAGACCTTTACGCACAATAAGTCTAGGTTACTTATTGGCCTGCGACAAGAAGTCGAAATCGCTGGCACGGAAGTTGTTGGCGATTGCATCAGGGTTCGCCGGCGCGGGGAACGATCTGCAAGCCCGGGCGGTTGAACTCGGCGGCGAGCGTTTCGGCGTCGATGCCGTCGGGGACGATCAGGGTGCGCAGCTCGGGCAGCAGGCGGAGCTTGCGGAGCCCCGCGGCGGTGACCTGCGTGTCGTGGATGTCGAGCACCTCCAGCGACCACATCG
>SKVE01000918.1 GCA_007129635.1 Planctomycetaceae bacterium | reverse complement strand
GCGGCATGGGAGGCGGGATGGGCGGCATGACAGGACCCTCGGGCGGCACAGCGACGCCCTCCGCTCCACCGACCGGGGTCGCCTTGTCCAGCGGCGGAGACGGCGGATCGACCCTGGAAGCGGACCGAGGGCCGGAACGGCCGCACGACTCGCCGTTCGAGGAAGCCCGCGAATTTTGGGATAGTGTGGCCTCGTTGCCCGACGACTCGGAGGAGACTCGCTACGAGATCGATGCCGATCCCATCATCGACTTGATGACAGCCACCGTCGAACCAGTCTCGTGGGAATTTTTGGGCGGCCTAGGGGTCGTTAACTTCTTTCCGAGTTCCCTGGACTTTGTCGTATCACAGACCCGGCCGGTCCACGAGCGTGTGGAAGCGCTCGTCGAACGGTTGCGCGCGATGCCGCCGATTGCCGGTGCGGCATTTGGCGGCCGACCGGCAACCGTACCCTGGATCTCGTCTCAGATCCCGGGTTCGGCGGACTACGATACCCTAATCGAAGTCATCACCGAAAGCGTTGCGCCGATGGAATGGGAGATGATCGGCGGTCCGGGGTCGCTCGTCGCCGAACCGCTGCGTTCGGCGCTGGTGGTGGATCAGTCCCCGCAAGTCCATCAGCAGGTCCAACGGTTGCTGACGCTGCTGCGCCGCAGTCGGTACGAGTCGGCGTGCGGCAGCCGGCCGTGGGAGGCACCGGTCGGCGGCTCGGCCCACGGCCCGGTGGCGGCACCGCGTGCCGGCAGCGATCCGGGGCCACTGCTGCGGATCGCCGATCTGCCACCCCCGTCACCGGAACAGTTGCACGCCCTGCAGATCCGCCGAGACACGGACGCGGAACAGTTCACGTGGCGGCGAATCGCGTCCGATGGCCCCGCGTCGGAAGGAACGATCCGCCGCACCGGCAGTTGGATCGAGTGTCAATTGGAACACGGCACGCTACGGTTGGGGGGCGACGAAGCGGCGGTGCACTGGCCGTCGTTGCGGTTGGTCGAGTTGGGCAAGTACGCCGAATCGCTGCGCCGCGGACTCGATGCGCAGCTTCCCTGGATGCCCCACCGCACCAACGAGGAACTGGCTCGATGGTTCGACGTGCGCCGGGTTCAGCACGAGGCTGCCGAGGCGAACGACGACGGCGTGTGGTTGCGACTGGTGCCGATCGGCCTGTCGCGCGGTGGCGGCTCGTACCTGCAAATCGCCTACTCCAACGATTCCGGCGAACCGATTGCCTGGGAATCGTACGAAGCCGGAAAGCGGGTGGCTAGAATCGACATCGACGGACCTGCTGACAGTCAGGCAGATGCCAGTGGACGAACCGCCGTCTTGCGGGATGCGGACGGAAAAGAACGCATCCGGTGGGAACTGACCGACATCGATGGCGTCCATCGGAAGGCCGAGCCGGAAGAAAACGGGGTGGACGTCGCAGATCTGATATTCGGATGGGACGATTGTCTGGTGCTGGATTATCGTGCCGAGCAGCCCGTGCTGGACGCCCCGCTGGCCGACGCCTTGACGGCGATCCGGCTATTCGACTGGACCGGCGCCGTCGACCCGCTCCGCCGATTGCCCGCCGATCGCGGATCGCATCCGTTGGCGTGCTTGTTGGAAGCCTGGTGCCTGGAAAACGCGCCGGGGACCACGTCGCGAGAGCGGCAGGCACAGTTGTTGAGTGATGTTGCACGTAGCGGCGCGTCGGGACTGATGGACTTCATCACCGAACAGCACTTTCCGTCGCTGTCGAGAGAAACATGGTACGGGATCCTGCGGTTGCAACCCGAGGCGAATCGGACGGCTACGGACGACGACCGGTTGGCTCGCGCTGCGGTCGGTTTGGGACGTCGCGCCGAGGCGCTGGAGCATTTGCGGTCGGCCAGCCAGCGCGACCAGCAGGCTGGGGCACCGGGGGCGACGCAGCGTGAAGCGACGCGGCAACGGCTGCGTCTGCAATGGTACCTGGAATTGAGTCGATTCGACGAAGCGATGGGCGTCGTCGATCAGTGGGTGCCCGAGCATGCTGCCAACGCGACGGCGTTGGCCGACGTGGCGGAACTGCTGGCCCGGCACGCTCAGGCCCAGCGCGCGGAAGACGTGGCCCGAGCGGCGTTGGCGATCGAGACGCTGGACGATGCGGCCCGCTACACCCTGCTGCTACGATTGGCCCGGTGGCGCGAGGGCGCCGACCGTTGCCGAACGCTGCTCGAAGCTGCCCAGCTACAACCGGCCGATTCCCAGCAGCGAGCCGACTGCCTGCAACGACTGCTGGCCCAGTTGAACGACCCGACACATGCTGAATTGGCCGGTTGGCTCGCAACGCAGACGGACCAACCCGATCTGCAAAGCGCCCTGTGGATACGACAGGCCGAGTTGACTCGAGAAACGCGCCTGGCGGCCGAACTGTATTGGCAAGTCCAGCAGTCGGGCCGTTTGGACGACGGGCGGCTGGCGACCGCCTTGCGGACCTGGAACCAGGCGGGCCATGCCGCCCGCGTGATCGAGATCTGCGAGCAGCGTCTGCGAACCGGCGACCATCTGCCGGACGGTACGGCGGAACAATTGGCTGCCGCCTACCGAGCGGAGAATCGACCCAAAGACGCACGCCGCGCCGCCAGCCACCCGAGGGGCGTGTCCGGCCGCCAATCCGCGACGAGGATCGACGAATAGATGGGCGACCGTTGGTAACCCAAATCTTGCTCAAGCGTTGGGGGGGAGAATTTCCAGCAGGAAGTGATGGGCAGCCGAATCCAGATTGGCCTTTGTCGCCGTTTCCAGTGCTCGCAGATGCCGGGTGTACCGTTCGGCGTCTCCATCGATGCGGTACAGCGTATTCCAGTTCCTACCAGGACCTGCGGATAACGCCGTGTAGGCCGCTTCGGCGGAAAGCGGATACTCTCCTTGGGCGAACAGAATCAGCGACCGCATTTGAAACAGATCCGCTTCGCCGGGCAGTTGTTCGATGGCCCGATCCACGTAGTGCAAGACGCGATCATAGTCACATTTTCGAAAGGCCTGTCGTGCCCGTTCGAAGTTCTGCTCGGGAGTATAGGACACGGGAATCGCGGGACGAGCCGGGCAGGCGGGCGGCTTGCTTTTCTGCCTGTTTCCAATCCGTTTGGCCCACCATGTATCGTACCACGCGAACCTCTTCCTTGGGTTCCTGGTTTTCCCGCTTCCGCCCGAAAAGGACTCATTGCCGTGGTCGCCGTGTCCTGCCCGACCGCCCCCGTCTATCGTCCGCGCCAACCGCGCGCCTCGCCCCTTTGGGAAAGCGTGGTCGAAGTGTTTCGCGACATGCTCGGCTGGGACGATCTGGTCCCCGGGCTGATCGCGGGCATTCAGACCTTCGGCGAGTTGGTTCATTTCCATCCGCCGGTGTGCAGCGATTGGCCCAGTACATCCTGCGTTGTCCGTTCAGCCTGGCCCGCGTGGTCCGCCTGACCGAAGACGGCTCGGTCCTGTATCGGGCCGAACAGGACCATTGCCGCCGCTTTCCGAAAGCGGCCAGCGCCGACCTGCGAGGCGGACCGCGCCGCAACTTCCAGGTCTTCAGCGCCCTCGATTTCCTGGCCGAAGTCACTCAGCACATCCCCGACAAGGGCGAACACCTCGTCCGTTATTACGGCTGGTACTCACATCGCCAGCGCGGCCTGCGGGCCAAGTCGCAGTCGGCCGCCGTTTCGGACAGCGACCCGAAGCCGCAAGAAATCAAGATCGACCGATCCGCCGCGAACGCCCAGAAATCGGCTGCGGATGGCCCACGTGCCGGTTCGCTGTCCACCTGGGCCATGTTGATCAAGAGGGTCTACGAAATCGATCCGTTAGCGTGCCCGCACTGCTGAGCCAGGCGGACAGCCTGATCGACAACTGACAACTGACAACTGACAACCACCCAGATTCTGCGCCACTGCGGCCTCTGGGAGGGCCCGCTCCGCACGCTGGCCAGCGTCCGAGGCCCGCCCGGGCGCCCGTCGCAAGTCCCCGAACCGCGGTGCGACCTGGAATTGGTGCTCGAAGAGCGAGTTCCTGTAAGAGCAAGATTGGTGCCATCCACCTTTCAAGTGACCGGCAGCAGACGCGAGGTTAAGTCGTGGTCAGGCCCTTGGATTAGCCGCTAAAGAGGCAAGCACCTCGGCTCACTCATTCGAAAAAGGGGGCGTGCAAGAAAGGCCTTTCAAATTGCGAACAAGCAAAAGCCATGATTCGGTGCCCTGCGTACATTCTAGCCCTGCGTGCCATCTAGCCGGCTGTGCCAGAAAAGCATTCACGGACCAGACGTTGCCCCGAGCGATGATGCTTGCCGCTACGCTGCGCATCAGCAGACATCGCACTGGGCGAACCGGCACAAGTGCTGCGGCCAAAGTAGCGATTGTAATCCCATACCAAGTCGCGCCACATCGAGGCCTCGATGCCCAACGCGCCCAGAATGCCTCGCAGCTTTTCCGGTACCTTGGCAACCTGACCTCTCACACGTTGCTCGGCCGTCCACCGCAACAAAGCCAGATACTGATCCCAAGCCAAGCCCAAAAAGCCCTTGTCGCTGGCACGCACTCCCTGTCGATGAACTTCCGGATCGTCCGCCATTTCGCGTTCCGACTGCGTCAAAGGCGCCAACCAGCGATCTCGCAAGATCTGTTTTCCGGCGGGATTTCGCCGCTTGGCCCGCCGCTGGTGCTTTCGATC
>SKVE01001007.1 GCA_007129635.1 Planctomycetaceae bacterium | reverse complement strand
CAATGCTTCCACGATGGAACAGGGGTGGAACAGGGGACACCCAGCTTTGAAAACCGTCCCAGAGAGCCGGTTCAATACCTGCTTCCTGAGGGTGGAAACCGAGTAACGGTGGCCATCCAATAGACCGCTCGGGACAGTCTCCGTAAAACCCCTACATCCGGGCTGGACGCATTCGCGGGTCATAGCTGGGTGTCCCCATGGCGCGTGGAATCCTTGATCCTCCAAGAAGTCGACCATCTGCGTTGAACTTCGTGCCGGATGCTTGAGGTGTTCTTCATCCATTCGTCGCATGAACTGAAGGTTCTCCACGGTCTCCGGCTGGGGCTCCTCGTCGATGGCGCTTCGTTGGATCCCAAGAAGACGGCACTGCTCGCGTGCGCTCAGCGCGGCGTTCTCGAAATCGATCCAGACCGTGCTTCAGTCACCGTCTTGGGCCACTTTTTTTTCGAGCCACTCCAACTGAGCTTTGAGTCGCCCGATCTGCTCGTACAGTTCTGCCGACTCCGGTTCGTCGGATGGTCGCACCGATGGTTTGCTCTTTGCGTCTACGAACAACTCCTCGGCACCGTCATGAAGTTGCTTCTTCCAGAGATTGATTTGTGTTGCGTGCAGTTTGTGCTTCCGGGCGATCTCGGCAATCGTTTCGATTCCCTTGGTTGCTTCCAAGGCTACTTTGGCTTTGAAAGAGGGAGAGAATGAGCGGCGTTTCCGTGCCATGATTTTTCCTTGGTAAATGGAATTTGATTCATGACTGCCTTCCCAACCCTGACTCGACGGCGATGGGTCCACTTCAGCGCAGCCAGCCGCGGATGATACGGTTTTCGGAAGCTCACCAGCAGCGGCCGATCAGTGCGCTGCCGGTAGACAAACCGCATTCCAGATGGTTACTCCTGGGGGGAATTGGTCGAGGCGTCGTTGCGGCTGCGTTTATCGAACAGCAGCCTTATTGGTACTTCACCATAATCCAGTTGGTCTCGCAAGAAACCCAGCAGAAAACGGCGGTAGCTGGGCGAAAAAGCTTTCGGGTTGCTGCATTTGATCACGATGGTTGGTGGTTGAACCTGGGTCTGTGTCACATAGAAGATTTTCGGCCGTCGTTGGCGGAAGATCGGCGGTGGATGGTGTTCGAGTGCTCGCCCGATCAGCCGGTTCAGTTCGCCGGTGCCGATGCGTTGGAGCGATTGTTTGAACAGCATCTGCGCGTGATTGACCAGCTTCTTTACATTCCTGCCCGTCATGCCGGTAACGAAGGCGATCGGCACGTGCCACATACTCGGAAAGGTATCGCGCAGGTAGTCCGCCCATCGCTCGGTGGGCATGTGTTCGGCCATCAGGTCCCACTTGTTGACGACGAAAACGCACGGCTTGAAGTGCTCCTGGATGTACTGGCACAACTGCTTGTCCACTTGGCTGATTTGTTGGCCTGCATCGAAGAACATCAGCACCACATCGGCTCGGCGCACACTGCGTTGCGCCCGATGCAGCCCATAAAACTCGATATCCTGGCGGATGCTTTTCCGCCGACGGACGCCTGGGGTGTCGATGGCCAGGAAGGTTTTGCCGTCCAGTTCAAAACGCACATCGACGCTGTCGCGAGTTGTCCCGGGCACCTCGCTGACGATCATCCGCTGGTCTTCGACCAACGTATTGATGAAGGTGCTTTTTCCCACGTTTCTTCGGCCGACAATGGTCAGTTTCATCTCTGGTGGGCGATCATCGTCCGGGCCATCCGTGGGGGGCAGCGCGGCCAGGATGGCGTCCAAGAGTTCGTATTTGTTGCGTTTTTGTTCAGCGCTGACCGGCAGCACCTGTTGAGCCCCCAGTCGGTAGAATTCGTCGGCTTGTGTGTCCAGCGACGCCGCGTCTGCTTTATTCGCCACGTACAGCACCGGGCGATCGATCCCGCGCAGTCGCCGAGCGACCTCCTCGTCCAACGCGACCAGTCCGCTTCGCGCGTCCAGCAGAAACAGGATCACATCGGCCTGGTGCAATGCAACGGAGATTTGATGTTCGATCTCGTCGTTCAAATCGTCGACATCGTTGATCCCGATGCCGCCGGTATCGATCAATTCGAATCGCCGCCCCTCGTATTCGATCAGATCCGTCATCCGATCACGAGTCACACCGGCCACATCGTCCACAATGGCCAAACGCCGCCCAGCGATCCAATTGAACACACTGGATTTACCAACGTTAGGCCTGCCGACAATCACCACTTGAGGTACACCCATATCGTTCGCCTTCCACCCAATTCGGCTCGCGGAACCAACCGGCACTGGGTTCCGTTCGCGTTTTTTTCCCAAACTTGTTATCTTAGCCGAACTCGGTACGCGATGCATCTGGTGACCCGCCTCTGGTCATCGCCGGAAAGTGGGGTAGAATGGCCCGTTTTCGCATCCAGGGGATGAAGGTATCCGCGCATGGCAAAACAAGGCAGCCCAAAGCGGTCAGAAGACATGGTAGAAATCGACCTGCGCAATGCCGGTCTGGCTGCTTTTTTGGCTTGGCTCTGGCCCGGTGCGGGCCATCTGTACCAGCGGCGTTATGCCAAGGGCGTCTTGTTGATGGTGGTTGTGCTGAGCATGTATTTTTTTGGTTTATTTCTGGGCGAGGGGCATGTGGTTTACGCCTCATGGACGCCCACGGACAAACGCTGGCAGTACATTTGCCAGCTCGGCACCGGACTGGTCGCTTTGCCTGCCTTGGTACAGGCCAGGCGAGTGTTCGGCGAGCCTAAAAAGCCCCCATTGTGGAATGGTTTTATGGCGCCACCGGAGCAGCCGGTTCGGCCCGAATCGCCCGACGAACTGGCCGAGTGGCACGAGCGGCTGAGTTACCGTTTTGAATTGGGGACCCTGTACACGATGATCGCAGGTCTTTTGAACATCCTGGCGATCTACGACGCCTACGCAGGTCCGTTTGGTGCCAGCGAAGAAGACGAGGAATCCGACGACTCCGAGAAAGACGGCGATTCCTGACGCTTCCCGCTTGGATCACGCGATCATGCTCGCCCTTCGGCGGCCGCGCGGTACGTCGTCCCATTCATCTTGGTCGTCCAACGGATCGTCGTACAGTTCTTCGCGTTGGTCCAGCGAGCTGCGAGATGGCGATTCGTTTTCGGCTAGATCGTCGGCCAGTTCCAGGTAGCGATGATACATGTCCACGGCGATCCAGCCCATGTACAGGTTGGCGCCCAGCGAGATGAACAGGACCATCAGCACCATCGTCAACGTTCCCCAGGGCATCTCGGCGGAGTCATTGCTGCGAAGGTAGGCGAGCGAGGGGTCCTGGGAGATTTGAGCCAGGCTGGCCCAAAAGTCTTTCGCGGGTTCGGCTCGCTTGGATGGAAAATCGCTGTACAACAACCGCCGCTCCCAAGGAAGCCGCGGTTCGGCGGTCATGTCCCACGGTCGCGAACTGGCTGGGGCAAACTGGTATCCTTGCGACGGTGGTGGATGGTTCGAGTCCTGGGGGGACTGGCCGGTGGACCACTGAGGCGTGTAGGGCAAGGGAACGGTTGGCGGTGTCGTCGGCCCCATGGGTGCTTGGGGTGTCGCTCGTGGAGCGTCGTCGATCGATCTGTCTTGTTGGGGTGCTGTGCCCGCCGGCTGTTGAGTGGCGGCATCGCTGGATCGATCGCGACCCCAATCTGGAAACGCCAATGGCTGTGAAGCTTGTGCGGTTGACTTGGGTGACGGCGTTTCGTCTTGGGTCGGGCTCGCCGGCAGCGATCCCGATTGCCAGGCGTTTGGGCCGGTGGGGTTTGGTTCGACGGTCCCGACTCGAGGTTCGACGGGAGCGGCTCGTGGTTCGACGGGAGCGGCTCGTGGTTCGACGGGAGCGGTTTGCGGTTCCTCGGTCAACGCTCGCGAATCGTTGCTCCATTGACTCTCGCCTGCCGGTGGATCGGGCGAGGACCATAACCAGGAACTCGGACCATCAGGAGGTGCTGCCGACGGCTTGGCTGATCCCGCCAACGGCTTGGCGCTGGTCGGTGGGTCCGTTGCTCCGCTGGCTGGCTGCGGTTGGCCGGATTGCCAATCGGACGGTCGAGGTTCCTGAGTTGGCCGATCATTGACTTCGTGACCCTGTGGAGCGGTCATCGAGGCTTCCGCGTCTGCGGTCGTCTGTCCAGGTTGTTGGGAGGGGGCGTCGGAACGAGAATCCGTCCCTGGGCGCATCTCGCGGGCTGCCGGGTCGACCGTCGCCGTCTGCGGCACCGCCAAGTCGGCCGAAGCGACTTGCGGCATCTGGCGCGGGGGCGGTTCCACGCCGGACCGAACTCGAAATTGCGTGACGTGGGGCAACTCGACAGGGATCTCGCCCACCAAGTCCTCGCCACCGCGCATCAACACCAGCCGCTCGTGCGACAATTGAATGATGAATTCCATCTGCTGGTGATCGATGCCTCGCCAGCCGTATTGGACGCCGGCTGGAACCGGGAGTCCCAGCGGCGGTGCGGGTTGTCGAGGCGGCTGACCGCGACGCGGGACCATTTCGCCGCCGACTCGGATGCGAAACCTGCGAACTCCCTGGACATAGGGATCGATCTGACTGACCAACTCTTGACCGCCCCGCAACGCTACCAGCGTCACCGGCTCCATTTGGATAATGTATTCCAGTTGCCCGTCGGTGGTGGGCTGCCATCCAAAATCCACCCCGAGCGCAGCGGTCGCT
>SKVE01000577.1 GCA_007129635.1 Planctomycetaceae bacterium | reverse complement strand
CGACCGAAGGTCTCCAATATCGCGGGAGACCTTCGGTCGGCGGTTTCGACGGGGTCGGAGACCCTCGCCGAACGCGGTAGATTATTTCCTGCGAGTTGCCTTACAGCCGCTATGGTCGCCCATTTCGGGCGGGAGTATGGTTTTCGTCCGCAGATTGCCGAGTGGGTGTTGGAGACCAAGAAGACCTTTGGCTGGGGCCCGATCCAGTTGACTTCGGATCGTTCCTCAAGACCTGATCCCAACTTCAACTCTGCCAGGCCTCATCACTTCGACCCAGTGCCGTGACTCGATGTTCAAACAATCGCGCAACTGATGACGGCAACTGATGCCGCAAGCGATGATCGTCTTCCCGTGGGCTGCGGCAGCACGAACGGCAGGGAACAGACGGTCTTCGCCGATCTGTCGCGACAGATCGTTGTGCTCGTACCCGAACGATCCGGCCATCCCGCAGCAACCCGAATCGACCTCGTCCCACTCCAATCCGGCGATTCGCTGAAAATGCCGATGGATGGCTTCCGTGCCAAACAGGGCCTTCTGATGGCAATGACCGTGCAGCAGGAAGGGGCCGGGGATGGCCGTCAGCGGTGCGATCCTGCCCGCTGCGACCTGCTGGTCCAGGAACACGTCGATCATCGAAATCCGCTCGGCAACTCGCCGACCCATGTGCGGATCGTCCATCAAGTCGGGAAGATCGTGGGCCAGGGCCGAGGCACAGGAGGGTTCGAGGCACAGAATCGGTAGTCCCTGCTGGGCGAAGACATCCAATCGCTGCATCGTCCGGGTGCCGCGACGTTTGGCTTGCCGCACCAAGCCCTTCGAGAGTCGCGGGCGTTGGCAGCAGCCCGCCCGAGCCAGCTCGACCTGGTAGCCGCACCCTTCCAACAATTCGACGGCGGCCATCCCGACTCGCGGTTCCATGCAACTGGCGTAGGTGTCGTCGAACAGCACGACGCGACCCCGGTCGGGAACTAGCCGATCCCCTGGAGCATGGCCAGGACGTTGACGGGCTCGATCGCTGACCATGCGGACGAGCGTCCGCGTGGCGAAGGGGGGCTGAGGCCTCCGCCGATCGATGCCCGCCACCTTCTCCATCCACCAACCGTATCCGGGCAATCGAGCCAATCGATTGACCAAGTGGCCCAACGGCCCGGCGATACGGCGAGCCAGGTCGGGCATAGCGCCGATCAGACGGTAGCCCCAGGGAGTCCCGTGCCGGTCGTGATGCATCTGCAAAACCTCGCTCTTCAAGCGGGACATGTCGACGGCATTGGGACATTCGGTCGCACAAGCCTTGCAGGCCAGGCACAACTCCACTACCTGCTTGACCCGTCGGCTGTCCAGCGTCGTATCTTCCAGTTGCCCCGTCATGGCCAACCGCAGCGCATTCGCTCGGCCACGCGTGCTGGCTTCCTCGTCGCGCGTCGCCATATAGCTGGGACACATCGTGCCTGCGTCTAATTTGCGGCACGCGCCCACGCCGTTGCATTGCTCGACGGCCAACTGAAACCCGCCTTGGTCGCGATAGTGGAACAGCGTCGGCACCTGGAGCATCCGGTACTGGTCGCCATACCGCAGATGGCTGAGCATCGACGGGGAATCGACGATCTTGCCCGGGTTCATCAGGTTCCCGGGATCGAACAGCCCTTTCACCTGCCGGAACGCCTCGTACAACTGCTCGCCGTAGTACCGCGGAATGAATTCGCCACGCACCAAGCCGTCACCATGTTCGCCAGCAAACACGCCGCCGTACTGGCAGACCATCTCGAAAGCTCGATCGGCGATCTGCTTCATCTTCTGACGATGATCCTCGCGATGCAGATCCAGAATCGGTCGAAAATGGATCACCCCCACGCTGGCATGAGCGTACATGGTGGTCGCAACATCCAGTCCCCGGCACACCTGTTGCAGCCGTTCGATGTATTCGGCCAGCACTTCGACGGGCACGCATGCATCCTCGACAAACGCCTGGCCCTTCACCGGCCCGGGTACGTTGCTGATCAACCCCAACCCCAGTTTGCGAACGTTCCATACATCGGCCTGACCGCGACGATCGCTGCGCACGGGCCAGGCGTAGCCGATCCGCTGATTCTTCAAGTCCTGGACCAACGCAACGATGCGCTGCTCAGCATCCTGGGCGTCCTGACCGAACACCTCGACCAGCAGCACGGCCTGAGGCTGGCCTTCCAGGAAGTTAGCCATCGAACGTGTTGCCGGGTTGATCTGCGATTCGCGCAGCACCAGCCCATCCAGCAACTCGACGGCACTTGGGTTGTGTCGCAGAATGGCCGGCAGGTGTCGCAGTGAATCGAGTTCGTTGTCGAAATGGACGATCGCCACCGCCGTCGCTTGGGGCAGCGGAGTCAAGCGAACGGTCGCTTCCAGCAGGCAGGCCAGCGTCCCCTCGCTGCCAGCGATCAGATGAGCCAGGTTCCAGGTCGAACGTTCGGTCGAAGCTCGCCCGCCGATCGGTCCCGTATACCCGGCTCCTTCGACGAATTCGTCCAGGTTATAGCCTGAAACGCGACGCATGACCTTCGGATAGCGAGCCATGATCTCGTCGCGATGGTGAGTAACGATCTCGCGAATCCCACCGTAGATCTCCGCTTCGCGGTCGCCGGCGTCACAGCGCTGTTGCCACCCCTGCGCATCCAGCGGCTGCAGATCCATCACGGTCCCGTCCGGCAGCACGACCTTACAAGCCAGCAGATGGTCGATCGTCTTGCCATAGACCAGCGATCGCGTCCCCGATGCATTGTTCCCGATCATTCCCCCGACCGTCGCACGATTGGCGGTCGCCGGGTCCGGAGCCAGATGCAGACCTAACGAGGCCAGATGGGCGTTCAACCGGTCGCGCACCACGCCCGGTTGCACGCGAGCCCAGCCCTGTTGGGCATTGACCTCCAAAACGCGATCCATGGACTTCGACGTATCGATCACCATTCCCGAACCGAACGTCTGGCCGGACAAAGACGTCGCCCCGCCACGCGGGATGATGGGGATCTTGAACCGTCCAGCGATTTCGACGGCCGCCACACAGTCGTCCTGATCGGCGGGGACCACCACACAGGCGGGCATCATCTGATAATGGCTGGCGTCCGTGGCATACATCCCCCGGCTGGCCATGTCGAAACACACATCGCCACGTAGGGTCGCTCGCAGAGCCTTCTCCAATTCCCGCCGATCGACATCGATTGACATCACAAACAGTTTTCCATTATTTCGGTTTAAAGGACTTCCTCTTTTAGACAGGCCGCAATCTGGTCACTCTTTTGGAGGTACCCGTTGTACGGCCTGGTTTCAATCAGTAAGATAGCAGAAATTCCTGCGAAGTCAGCGATCCAGCATGGTTGGAGGTGGGGCCGCGAGGGATTCGGTCACATGGAAAGTCCGATACGAACGGGGCGTAGCGCAGCCTGGTTAGCGCGCCTGCTTTGGGAGCAGGAGGTCGGGAGTTCGAATCTCCCCGCCCCGACTTGATGTAAATCACGCCGGAGCAAGTACTTACGATACCTGCCGACGGTCGGCAGCGCGGCTCATGTTTGCTCAGAAATCAGGTAGTTTACCGGTTTGGGCAAATAGAAGATCGCGATGCCAACGATTCAAACAAGGTTTAGGGTTCCGTCTTATCGGCAGCACAGGCCTTCGGGTCAGGCTGTCGTGACTTTGGGCGGGCGTGATATTTATCGAGGGAAATTGCGCACAGTTGCCAGTCTTGAACGCTACGAACGCGTTGTCAGTGACTGGCTCGCCAACGGGCGAAAACTACCAGAGGTGCAGGAGGGATTGACCGTGGCCGAAGTCGCCCTCCGTTTCTGAGAGCACGCTAAGGGTTACTACCGCAAGAACGGTGAGCCGACCAGTGAGCTTGATGAGTACCGGCAAATCGAAGGCCTTGTGGCCGGCACCCAAGCGGCAATGGCGCCCGATTAGCGGCATAGGCTGGCCGCGACCGACTCACTATTGTCGCGGTTGACCCCAGCGCGCCCACAACGCGTCTCTGCATACCACTCCCCCGGCGGAAGTAGGTGGCAGGAAACACACCTGTTGAGGGCAATAAATATTGCCCCTTCGTGGCATCAGTTAGCGAACTGGGAGCAATAGCAGGAAACCGTGCCCAAGCGGCCAGCCGAGACCGGAACGCAGGCCAACGGCTGATCCACGCGGATGAATGCTGATTTTTCGGGGCGGCCATGGCTGCGTCGATCCAGAGCGACCGTCGAACATGCCGAATCGAAACCGGTGAATCAATGGCGCCGACGCGAACCATCCTCGCCCGGCACAGACTCCAGATCTGAAGGCTATCCAACCCGACGCCGCGAGATCGCACGAACGGCACCGATCACGGGGGCGGCGCGCGTGATTCAACCATGTGCGAGGACGTCGCCGCCGCCTCGAGTGCATGGGATTGTTCTGTCTTTTTTCGAGCAAATGGTGCGACTGCCGCACACGCTCACGCGGTCTCATTATACCGGGCATGGGGGATCAAGCAACCACGGATCGCACAAGCTCGATCGAAGCAAGTTTCCTGGGCACGACACGATCTGACAGGCTGAGAAATATCCGTGGGTCCGCTTTGCCATCCGTGGGGCGATAATTGGCGGCGGACCCACGGATGAAGAACAAAGCAGACGGTTGAAAGCGATTTCGCGACCGTGACGGTGTCCCGATCACATCACGATG
>SKVE01000190.1 GCA_007129635.1 Planctomycetaceae bacterium | reverse complement strand
TCCCGGTTGTCCGCCACGCGGCGGTACCGAGCCCGCGCGACCAGCGCGTCCAGCACTTGACCTTCGTCACCCCGAGGGATCGTCAGTTCCAACAGACTGTACTTGCTGGCGCCCCCGCCCAGGTCGTGAAAGTCGATCTCGATCCGGTTGCCTGTCTGCCGGTAAGCACGCCCCAGTACGTTGCGCAACATGACCCGCGCCGGCAACTCGATCGTGATCGTCACCCCGGTCGCCACCGTGCTGACCAACGCTCCGATCTCATCCTCGAAGATCTTCGGCAGTGTCTTGGGATCGTCCACGAAATAGTTATTGCCCTCGCTGGCCTGTGCCAGACTGGTCAACAGTCCTTCATTGTAGTCTCGGCCCAACCCGACCGTCGAGACGATCACGCCCGAACGCGAGAACTCGCGGCCCAGTTTGTCGAACACCTCCGGCTGGGTCGGTCCCACATTGGCCAGTCCATCGGAAAGCAGGACCGCTCGATTGAGGTACTTCTTACCGAGGTTCTTCTTCAATTCCGTCAGACCCGCCTGCATTCCCCCGTGGATATTTGTCGTTCCGCCCGCCTGGATGCCGCTGATCGTCTCTTCGACCAGGCCCAGGTTGGCCAGTCGCTGGGCCGGGATCAGCGTCTTCACTTCTCGATCGAACACGACCACCGAGAAGATGTCCTGATTTCCCAAGCGGCGCACGGCTTCGACCGCCCCTTGCCGCGCGTGCTCGATCCGTTCCCCCCGCATCGATCCCGATTTGTCGATGATCAAGCTTAGGTTCACCGGCGGGCGATCCGCTTCGGGCAATTCCGCACCCTGAACTTCGACTTTCACGCGAACCGTGTGCGTTTTGCCGGCTTCCACCACCGGCCGATCGCTTTCGATCCTCAGTTGGACCGTTTCGGCGGGCGCCCTCAGGGGCAGTGCAACGAGGACCAGCAGGATCATGCTGCCGTGAAAAATCTGTCGTGCCATCGTCAGCTCCTTCGAAAAAAAGTGGGATTGCGAATCCCCATCGGGATCCGTACTGCCCTTATTTTGAGCCGAAATCGCAATCCAGTTGTCACGTGCGCGTCAAACGTTTGTCAAAAAAATGTAAAACCCGGGCTTGGCAGGATACTGCGAAAAGGACAGGCATTTTTCGGTGGCGGGCGTTCCTGTTTCGTTCAAACGGGATTTGTGCCTTGGGGACACGGGAAACGCTGTTACACTATTGTGAATCGAAACGGGTGGCTGCGTCTCTTACAGGAAGGATCGACATGCTATCTCCGGAGGTGGTATCGCGGATGGCTCCTGCGTTGTCCGAGCGGGTTCGGGTGCTGCGGGATGGTGACTTGGCGGCACCGGGCCAGTTCGTGCTGTACTGGTGCCAGCATGCGATGCGGGGGCACGAGAATCCGGCATTGGACGCAGCGTTGGTGGCCGGACAGGCGACCGGGCTGCCGGTGCTGGTCTACCAGGGATTGTCCGAGCGTTATACGTACGCCTCAGATCGACACCATACGTTCATGCTGCAGGGCATGGCCGATTTGCAGACGGAACTGGAAGCTCGCAAGATCGCCTACGTTTGCCATGTCGAGCGATCGGGTCATCGCGGGCCGCATCTGCGAACGTTGGCCGAGCGAGCCGCGTTGTTGATCACCGAGGACATGCCAGTGCGGCCGACCTGGCCCTGGTTGCAACGGCTGGTCGCCGCCACCGAATGTCCCATCTGGTGTGTCGATACGGCGTGCATCGTTCCCATGCAGTTGGTAGGCCAAGCTTACGATCGAGCCTTCCGCTTTCGCGAGGCAACGCGAGAACTGCATCGTCAGCGTCTGACGATGACCTGGGACGAAATGCCCGATCCGGCATCGGCCTGGATGCCTGACCATCTGCCGTTCGATCCGGTGGATGTTCGGAGTCGCGATCTGGCCTCGCTGGTTGCTGACTGCGAGATCGATCACGCGATCGGGCCGGTCCCGCACACGCCGGGCGGAAGCGTTGCCGGTTACCGGCGCTGGGATGCGTTTCGTCAGCAGGGGCTGAAGAATTTTGGCAAGCGGCGGAACGATCCGCTGGCCGATGGTGTCAGCCGATTGTCCGCTTACCTGCATTACGGCATGGTCTCGCCGTTGCGAATCGCACGTCAGGCGGCCGAGCAGCAGGCGAATAAGTTTTTGGACGAGTTGTTGATTTGGCGTGAACTGGCTCACAATCTGTGTTTTCATCGGGCCGATCACGAGCAACTGGATGTGTTGCCTGATTGGGCGCGAGCGACGTTGGCGGACCATCGTAGCGACCCGCGTCCGGCCCTCCTGTCCTGGGAGCGACTGGCCCGCGGCGAAACGGGTGATCCGCTGTGGGATGCGGCTCAGAAATCGCTGCTGATCCACGGCGAATTGCACAACAACGTGCGGATGACGTGGGGCAAGGCGCTGCTGCCTTGGACGCCGGATCCGGCGACGGCGTTGGCGATGCTGATCGACTTGAACCACCGCTACGCTTTGGACGGTCGCGACCCGTGTTCGTACGGCGGACTGCTCTGGTGCCTGGGCTTATTCGATCGGCCCTTCCCTCCGGCTCGACCGATTTCCGGAACGCTTCGCGTCCGGACCACCGACGATCATGCAATTCGGCTGGATGTGGCCGCGTACCGGCGTCATGCCACGCGGCCGTTGATCCGATCGTTGCCGACGGTGGCGGTGATCGGGGCCGGGATCTCCGGCTTGATGTGTGCCCGCACGCTGGCCGATCATGGCCTGCCGGTCACCGTGCTGGAAAAAAGTCGCGGCGTCAGCGGTCGCATGGCGACTCGTCGCACGGACGATGGCCTGACGTTCGACCACGGAGCACAATACTTTACCGTCCGCGACGATCGCTTCCGCCGTTATGTGGACGCTTGGATTCAAGATGGGCTGGTTCAGCCGTGGAAAGGGCGAATCGTCTCGCTGCGGGACGGGCAGATCGAGCTGGACAAGTCAGCGACGGATCGCTACGTGGGGTGCCCGGGCATGAACGCGATCGGCAAGCATCTGGCCAAAGGCCTGGATATTCGGACCACGGTGCAGATCGCGTCGCTCCAGCCAGACAATGGCGCTTGGCGGATTCTTGACGGCACGGGCAAGGAAGTGACCCGAGCGGACTTTGTGGTGGTTGCGGCTCCAGCACCGCAAGCTGCGGAACTGATGAAGGCCGTCGGGGATTTGGCCGAGCGTGCCGCATCGGTCCCGATGGCCGGTTGCTGGGCGTTGATGGCTCGGTTCGGCTGCCCCGTCCAAGTCGACTACGACGGCGCCTTTGTCCAGGATTCGATCCTGTCGTGGGTCGCTCGCAACCGCAGCAAGCCCTGCCGCGACTCGGGCGCAGAGACTTGGGTGTTGCACGCGTCGGCCGATTGGACGGCGACGCATCTGGAACGGTCCCCCGACGAAGTGCGGCCGATGTTGTTGGAAAGCTTCCGGCGAGCGACGGGCGTGACCGCAGCTCCGGAGATCGCCATCGTTCACCGCTGGCGGTACGCGTTGCCTGTCCAGCCGTTGGCCGAACGGTGTCTGTTCGATGCCCATCGCATGATCGGAGCCTGCGGCGATTGGTGCTGCGGACCCCGAGTCGAAGGTGCATTTTTGAGCGGTGCGGCTCTGGCCGGCCGTGTGCTGGGCCTGTTGCCTACCTTTGCATCCGAGGACGAATCCAAGACTCAGCAGACGGCTTTTTAACCCCGACGTTGCATGAATAGCAGGACGGATTGCCAATCTGACCCACGGGGGAGCTTTACGCAACGGTGGGGGTTAACCCAGGCAATCCAGGACGCCTCGGATATAGCCCACCGATTCGGCTAGACCGGGCAGCGGATCGTCGGGTTCGGCTTCGTATTCGAACGCCAGGTAGCCATCGTAGCCGGTTTGGAGCAGCGAGTGCAGCAGACGAGGCAGATCGATCACGCCTTGGCCACAAGCGATCGCTCGGCCCTCGCGAGTGTTCTCTGTCACGTCCTTGATGTGGATATCGTAGACTCGATCGGCCGTCTTTTCGCCGTGTTCGATCGCATCCTGGCCGTAGCGGACGGTGTGCCCGATATCGTGGCAGAACCCGATGCGTTTGTCCAACGTGCGGATCTTGTCGTATCCGTCGATCGGGGTGGGGAAATGGGCATCGCCGGGGCCGTGGTTGTGGATGCATACCCGCAGATCGTACTCGCGCACTTTGGCTTCGATCATCGGCAGCATGTCGGCGGACGGTGCGGCGATGATGTGGGTCATCCCGGCCGCCTTGGCGTAATCGAACGCCTGGTCGATCTGTTGCTGATTACGCATGGTGATCACCCCGCAAGCGTACAGCACCAGCCCGGCATCCCGGACCTTGGCCACCGTTTCGGCCATCAGTTCGGGCGAGGCGTCCAGCGGCAGGTGGAAATCCTTCAGGCAGATGGCTTCCAGGCCCAATCGCGTGGTCATCGCCAGCGTCTGGTCCAGGTCGAATCGCCGCAGGGTGTACGAGGCCAGGGCCAGGCGAAACGGCCGTTTTTCGGGTTTGCTGGGGATGTGGTCGTGGGCTGACGCTGGGGAGGCGAGCCCACCAATACCAGCGGTCAAAGCTGCAGCGGTTCCCAATCCGGTGGCGGACAGGAAATGGCGGCGGTGGGAACGAGGTTGCGTGGTCATGGCGTGTTCTCCCATTAAAATGGTGAAGGAATGGACGGAAGACGAT
>SKVE01000884.1 GCA_007129635.1 Planctomycetaceae bacterium | reverse complement strand
GCTTGGCGGAGGGCCCGCCCCGTCCGCGTCGTACAGTGTATTGCGGAACTATACACCGCAAGCCCCCTGTTGTCAAATGGCCATCAGCGCAGCGATTCGCTGGGGCGCTGGTGCGAAAGCCGGTTCCAGCTCGAAATTTCCAGTGTTTCTGGCATGGTCCCCGACGGCGGATGCCGCCTTGGCATAGCAATTCCGCGATGTTCGAGGTTTTGGCACGAGGGTTGCCTTAGAAACAAGGCATGTTTTCCGACTCGCCCTTGCAACCCCCCTGTGTGTGGAGGCTTTTGGTGACTGTCGTCCTACCTCAAAACACGCCCGAACCCGATATCGACTCGATCCTAGCCCAGTATCCGCAGGCACGGCGCGAATCGCTAATTCCTTTGCTGCAGGAAGTCCAGCAGCAGCTCGGCTATTTGTCGCGGCCAGCGATCGTGCGGATCGGCCGCCATCTGGAGTTGCCGACCAGCAAGATCTACGGCGTGGCAACGTTCTTTAACCAGTTCCGTTTTCAGCCGCAGGGCCGCTTTCACGTACAGGTCTGCCGCGGCACGGCTTGTAATGTGAAGGGCTCGGACGCCGTGCTCGAAGCGTTGAAGCGCGAGCTAAAGATCGACGCAGGCCAGACCAGCCGCGACCAGTTGTTCAGCCTGGAGGTGGTCGCCTGCATCGGCGCTTGCGGTCTGGCTCCGGTAATTTGCATCAATGACGTGTTCCATGCCAGCGTGACGACCCAGTCGGTGATCAAGATTTTGGATTCCTATCGTAAAAAGGCCGCGAACCATGACGACCAAGCTGCTTGACAGGCGAGCCACGCCCGGAACTGCGGCGGCGTTTGCCACCTATCCGGAACTTCTCGCTTGGCTGCTGGACGCTGACAGCTCGCAGGACGACGCGGTGCGTCAGCAGTGGCAGGACCGCGTAGCCGAGTTACGGCGCGATCGTCTGGTGCGGCCGGCCATCTTTGTGGGCGCGGGCACGTGCGGCTTGGGAGCAGGCGCGCAGGAAACGCTGAATGCCATCCGTGCCTATCTGGATCTCCACGAAGTCAAGGCCGACGTGATCAAAGTCGGCTGCATCGGCCTGTGTTCGGCCGAACCGCTGGTCGACCTCCAGATACCGGGCCGCACGCGTGTCATGTTCCAGCAGGTGACGAAGGACAAAGTCGACGGTTTGCTGGACGCCGTGCTGAGCGGCCAGATCCCGGACAAGCTGGCGCTGGCCCAGCACCGCCATGCCACGCTGCAGCCGTGGGAGGATGTGCCGTTTCTGGACGAGCACCCGTTCTTCGCGCCGCAAACGCGTTGGGTACTGGCCAACTGCGGCTTGATCGATCCCGCTCAGATCGACGAGTACATCGCCCACGGCGGTTACCAGGCGCTGGCCAAGATGGTGCGGCAGTATACGCCGGAGCAGGTCTGCGATCTGGTGGAGGCCAGCGGTTTGCGAGGCCGGGGCGGCGGTGGATTCCCGACGGGCAAGAAGTGGCAGTTCGCTCGTCAGGCCGAGAGCGATGGCAAGTACCTGATCTGTAACGCCGACGAAGGAGATCCGGGCGCCTTCATGGATCGGGCCGTGATCGAAAGCGACCCGCACCGATTGGTCGAAGGCATGGTGATCGCCGCCTATGCGATCGGCGCGACGAAGGCCTACGTCTACCTGCGTGCCGAATACCCGCTGGCGATCAAGCGGTTGCAGGCGGCCCTGGCTCAGGCCGAGGCGAATCGTCTGTTGGGCGAGAACATTTTGGGGACCGATTTCAGTCTGCAGATCACGATCAAAATGGGAGCCGGGGCGTTCGTTTGCGGTGAAGAGACGGCGTTGATCCACAGCATCGAGGGCCGTCGCGGCATGCCTCGCCCCCGTCCGCCGTTCCCCGCGGTGAAAGGGTTGTTCGGCAAGCCGACGATCATCAACAACGTCGAGACACTGGCCAACGTGCCGATGCTGGTCGATCGCGGCGCCCCATGGTTCGGCGCCCTGGGCACGCCTTCCAGCAAAGGCACGAAGGTGTTTGCTCTGTCCGGGAAAGTCGCCCGCACGGGCCTGGTCGAAGTCGCGATGGGCACGACGGTCCGGCAGATCGTGTTCGACGTGGGTGGCGGCATCCCCAACGGCCGACAGTACAAAGCCGTGCAGATCGGCGGTCCTTCGGGCGGCTGCATCCCTGACCAGCACCTGGACATCGATATCGACTACGAGTCGCTCAAGACGGTTGGGGCCATGATGGGATCCGGCGGTTTGGTGGTGATGGACGAAGATAACTGCATGGTCGATGTGGCCATGTTCTTCATGGACTTTATCCAGCGCGAGAGCTGCGGCAAGTGCATACCCTGCCGCGAGGGGACTCGGCGGATGCTGGAGATCCTGCAGCGGATCATGCGCGGCCGGCAGCGCGAGAAGGGCATCGATGCCCTAGAGCGGTTCCATAGCGTGCTGCACTTGCAGGATCTGGCCGAAACGATCCGCGACGCCAGCCTGTGCGGGCTGGGCATGACCGCTCCGAACCCGGTGCTCAGCACGTTGCGGTTCTTCCGGGACGAATACGAAGCGCATATCTACGAACGCCGTTGTCCGGCTGGCGTTTGTCCCGAACTGCTGACCTTTACGATCGACCCCGACAAGTGCAAGGGCTGTACGTTGTGCGCTAAGAAATGCCCGACCGACGCGATCGTCGGCGCACGGAAACAACTGCATTACATCATCGCCGACAAGTGCATCGGCTGCGGAACTTGCTTGGACGTCTGCAAGCCGGGTGCCGTGCTGAAGAATTGAGGACAACCGTCAACGAGAGAGGAACACACATGGTCACGATTGAAATCAACGGTCGGCCGTTCGAGGCGCAGTCGGGAGAGATGCTGCTGCAGACATTGCGGCGCGCCGGTGTCCAGGTCCCCACGCTGTGCCACATGGAAGGCTTGCTGCCCAGCGGCGCCTGCCGGATGTGCGTGGTGGAGATCGAAGGCCAAAGGGGGTTGATTCCCAGTTGTGCGTATCCCGTCACCCAGCCGACCAAAGTCCACACGCATTCCGCCCGCGCTGTGCTCGCACGGCGGACGATTGTCGAACTGCTGCTGGCCAACCATCCGGACGATTGCCTGTACTGCGTCCGCAACCAAGAGTGCCAGTTGCAGGAACTGGTCCAGCAACTGGGCGTGCGTCAGCGGCGTTATGCGGGGGAGAAAAGTCGCCACTTTTTGGACATGTCCAGCCCGTCGATCGTGCGCGAGCCGTCCAAGTGCGTGCTGTGCGGTAAATGCGTGCGGGTCTGCGAAGAAGTCCAAGGCGTCGGCTGCATCGACTTTATCGGTCGCGGTTCGCGGGCCAAGATCGGCACGGCCTTTGACGACGGACTGAACGTGTCAGGCTGTATCCATTGCGGCCAGTGCGTGGTGGTCTGCCCGACGGGCGCGCTGGCCGAACGGAGCCATATCCCCGAGGTGCTCGCGGCGCTCCGCAACCCCAGAAAACTGGTGGTGGTCCAGCACGCTCCGGCCGTTTCGGTGACGGTTGGCGAGGCGTTTGGTCTGCCCGCAGGCGCGGACGTCGCCGGAGCCATGACGGGCGCGCTGCGCCGGCTTGGCTTCGACCACGTCTTCGACACGAGCTTCACCGCCGACCTGACGATCATGGAAGAAGCCTCGGAGTTGGTCCACCGGCTGCAGCACGGCGGGCGATTGCCTATGCTGACCAGTTGCTCACCGGGCTGGATCAAGTTCGTCGAGACGTACTACCCAGACTATATCGGCAACCTGTCGACCTGCAAGAGTCCCCAACAGATGATGGGCGCGGTGATCAAGAGCTATTTCGCCCAGCGCCAGCAGGTCGATCCGCAGAACATCTACAGCGTCAGCATCATGCCCTGTACGGCGAAGAAGTTCGAGGCTGCTCGGCCAGAGATGGCTCGACAAGGCGTGGCGGACATCGATGCCGTGCTGACGACGCGGGAACTGGTCCAACTACTGCACATGCACGGTCTCGATCTGGCGGAAGTCCCGTCGGAGGATGCCGACACGCCGTTTGGCGAGCGGACCACGGCTGGCAAGTTGTTCGGTGCCAGCGGCGGCGTGATGGAAGCCGCGATCCGCACGGCGCACTGGATGGTCACAGGCCGCGAACTGGAAGCCTTCACCGTCGACGCGGTGCGCGGACTGGACGGTGTCAAGCAGGCCAGCGTCACCGTCGACGGGCTGACGTTGAACGTCGCCGTTGTCAGCGGTCTGGGGAATGCCTGCCGGGTGCTGGACGAGATCCGCGCCGGCCGCAGCGATCTGCACTTCATCGAAGTCATGACCTGCTCGGGCGGATGCATCGGGGGGGGCGGTCAGCCCCAAGGCGCCGACCTGGATGCGGTCCGCCAGCGGATGCAGGGGCTGTACGAGCTGGATCGACAGGGAACGGTTCGTACCTCGCACAGCAATGCGTCCGTAAAACGACTGTATGACGAGTTTCTCGGTCAGCCGCTGGGTCATTTAAGTCACGAATTGCTGCATACCCATTACGCCTCGCGAGAGATGCTGGCGTAGGATAGTAGCAGGCACACTCCGTGTGCCGTCCGCAGTCTGCGGCACACGGTGTGCCGTCCGCAGGTTACGGCACACGGAGTGTGCCTACTACTTTGACAGAGTTCCTCATGACTACGAATTACGTCACCACGGTGAAAGAACGCTGCCGCATGTGCTACACG
>SKVE01000262.1 GCA_007129635.1 Planctomycetaceae bacterium | reverse complement strand
GACGACCGTGTCGGAAGCAGGTTCCCAGGGCATGGTTTCGGATCGGGAGGCGATGTTGGCCAGGGAGCGAATCGAAGCTCAGCGACAGTTGTTGGATCGGGTGATCTCGATCTTGGCCGACGGAGCGCCGGGCGATCTGGTGTCCCAGCTAGAAACGCAGCGCGGGGAGATCGAGCATCTGCAAGCGGACCTGCGAGCTTACCGCGTGCTGGAAACTCGCATGCAAGACCAGCAGCAGACGCTGGCCCAGAAACTGGACGAAGCCGATCGCCAGCAGGCCGTTCTGCGCGGTCAAGTGCAAACGCTTCAGCGGTCGTTAGCCGAATCCCGCAGCCAGACGAGCGAACTCCAGCGGCAACTGGCGTCGTTGCGAGTCGCGCCATCTCGCGATCCCTCGCCCCAAAGCATCGGCTCGTCGACCACCGCGGAAGATATTCCGCTGCTTGCCCGACTGGCCCGCTGGTGGTTGATCGCCATTGCGGTCGCGTTGATCCTGGTCATGATAGCCGCCGCCCACTTCGTCACTCGACATCGCGCGCGGCACATGGGTCAGTCGCCCGATCAGTCGCCCGATCAGTCGCCCGGCCAATCGCACAGCGAATCGACGTAATCGGCCGATCCGTCGCGGAGCCACGAATCCAGTTGTGCTTGATCCTTTAACTGCTGGCCTCGCGCTCGCCCCACGACCAGGAACCGGCAATCGAGTTCGGGTAATGCGGTCATGTCGCCCCAGAGCTTTTCGAACTGGGTCACGGGAAAGACGTCCTCCTGCCCGTGCCCCCAGCGCCGTTTGACCTCTTTTAACGTGATGTAGGTGGGCATCCGTGCACTCAATCGCCGGATCTGGTCCAGGACCTTTCGCTGATCCGTCAGATCGTCGCGTGTCAACCCGAACACCTTCAGCAGTCCGTCGATGCTGATCCAGGTGGTCATCGAGTTGTAATAGGTCAAGCGGAATTCATCTTCTTCGCGTGGGATGGCCAGACTCTCCAGCAAACGTGGTTTGCCGTCGACTCGAGCCAATCCGCCGCCATGATCCTCGATCCTTCGTCCGATCACTTCGAAGCTTAGCACGCCACCGTTTTCGATGTGCAGCCCCAGCAGCGATGGATCGAGATCCGCGCCCAAGGTATCGATATTGTGCAGCATCAGGTATGCCAACTGCGGACGTTGGCGGATCAGCGTTGCCAACGTTCCATTGCGCAGCAGGTTTGCCACCTCGAACCAGTGACCTGTCGGATGCAGGCATTGCAACGGCACGTTGTCCGTATAGTCGCTGGCACCGCCCGCGTTTTCCGCCCAGCCTATCAAGGCGGCGCGCAGACTGGAACGCACCTTTTGCGCCTGTTCATCCAGAACCTGTTGCGGCATTTCCTCCCAGGCGAAGCGCAAGTCCCGAGCCATGGGGATCATCCGCAGCCCGACCGACATGCCTCGCGACAAATGCAGCCGCTCGGCAGCACCTTGCGGAGCATGGTGGTCCAGGTAGCGCTGGATTGGATCGTGAGTCAGGTAGCCGGTGGTGATGATATGAGGCACCGGTGTGCCAAAGCGGCGCCCCGTCCGGCGACTCTTCGCCAGATGCAGTTCGATAAAGTTCCGAAATCTTCCGGCGAAGCGATGGAACGGATGCAGGGCCTTGACCACACCGGCCCCCTGAGTCCACCGGCTGCCGGCCCCGGCGGCCAGCGTCAGCACTGCGGCTTGGCCGCTGGCCAACGCTGCTTCGCCCATTGCTCGAAAACGACCACCCATTTCGCCGTCGGCTCGCACCACGTCCTGTTCGTCGACATCCTCGATCGCCGTTCGAGCTGGCAGGCGGTTCTGGGCCAGTCCGATCCGCCCGTTACGAAGATCGTTGCGAATCTGTTGATGCAGTTCTGCATCGAATCCGTTTTTGGTCAGCAGCGCGGCCAGTTCGTCGCCGTGATGCTGCTCGCGATTCGTCACGGGGAACAGGTTGGCGAACAGGCTGGGCACTGCATCGCTCAGTTTGCCGCCAGGCCGGCATTCGGCGACAAACCTGGACACCTCGGCCTGCTGCCCGGCTGGCATATGGCGTATGTCCTGACGCAACCAATGGGGCGCCACCAGCGCATAGTAATCTGGCGGCATTAGCGCCCGAGAACCAGGCACCAGTTCCGCCATGGTGCCTCGTTCGTTGATCGCGAAATCGTAGACCACCGGTTCCATGGCAAAGGGCAGCGCATCCTGCAGTTGTCGCTTGGTGTCGCTCATCAGTTGCTGCAGAAAATCCTGAGCCTCGTCGCGCACCTGAGGCTCGAAGAAGAACCCCATACCTCCGCCGGACATGCCGCCCAGCATCAGGAACCCGCGGAATCGATCCGCGAATCGTCGGCGCACGTGTTGGATCAGAGTCTCCGTGTAATGATTGCTGGCCCAGGGGATGATGGTCTGCAAGGGTCCGAAGAAGTTTTCCGTGGTGGCTTGAGCCAGATCGCGCAGATCGCCGCTTCGTAAAGCCTGGTCGATCCGATCGATCAACCGCATCGCCTGCCGACGGCCCGTCCATTCGGCTTCGGCGCGGATCAGGTATTTCTCCGTGACCATCTCCAGGATGGGACCCACATTCTGCGCCATGCCGCCATGCACCAGCACCGTCGATTCGCTCAATTGCTGACGAGTTTCGGCGGTTACCTCGGTTGCGGAGTACACATGATGATCGGGCAGCAACCGGCCGCGGCTGATGCCCCATTCCGGATCACCTTCGGCAGCGTGGCGGCCTTCGATCATTTTGATCGCCGGCCAGATACCCCCCGAATCCTGCCAGCCGCCGCCAGACCCGGCCAGCCATTCGCCCAGGATGGCACGAGCGGCGACTTGACGCCGATCGGTCTCGGCCAGCGGGCCGTCCAGGGCCTCGATCTGCCCGGTGGCTCGCATGCAGGCGGCGATGATGGCCGCCAACAGATTCGTGGATACGGCCAACCGCGAACCTTTGGGGATATCGTTCACATGGCTGACGATCTCCAGTCCCAGCCCGGGACCGACAACCCGCTCCAGCACTTCGTCCAGTCCCTGCGCGGCGCCTTCCAGTCCCGGCGGGACAATCCCTGCGGCGATCACCCCGGCTTTGAGCAACCCCAGATAATCCTTGGCGAAATCGAACACGTCGGCCAGTGACGTCACATCAGCCCAGGCGCGCAGGTCCACGCTGGCCAGTCGCAGCACGGGTCGGTCGATCACACGCAGAAAGACCTCGATCGGCGGTCGAGGCTGAGCGTCGCGCCCGCGGACTCCCAGATCCACCGAAACGTTCAGCACCCGGGCGCCTTCCGGAAAGTCCATCCCCAGGAAGAAGATGTCGCTCCAGGCGCTGTGGGAAAGGTCCATGCGGACCGGGGTCCGTTCCCAGATTAGCGGAAAACCTTCGTGAGCCACCGTCCGATGGCGTAGCTGGGGTCGAATCCTGAGCGGATGGTCGCTGGGGTGCCCGACGCGAAACATCCACTGGTTGCCGCGCACCGATCGCACGCTGCGACGCACCTGGTCGGCCAGCGTCTGGAAGCCCAGTTGATGATAGGCGGCGGCCAGCGCGCTGGCGATCGTGTCGGTATCGCCTTCACGCTGGCGTTGATCCAGGAAGACGCGAATCGCTTCGTCAAATCGACGCTGCAACAGATGCTGATAACCATCCAGCGGGATCCGTCCCCAACTGCCCGCAGGCAACTGCGGCGGCAGATGGTACCGGTACAAGTTGCTTAACAGGAACAACGCTCGGACCCGATGATAGAGGTTTTGGGACTCGCGGCGGAATCGTTCCAGTTCATCGGCAGTCGCGCGTAGCTGCTCGATATTCAAGGCACCGCAAACCTGCTCCAAAGACCGATTGCGCACCGCCGCATCCGGACTGGTAATGATCTCGATCAACGCACCCGTCATCGAATTGTCCTCACTTTGCCAACATCTCGACCAGACGGGCCAGGATCTCCTCGCGGTCGACACCGTGAAATGCCAGAGCCAACTGAGCCATCAGCAGACCGTACTTGACGCCCGTGTTGAACCGCGTGCCGTTGATGGTCAGCGCCAAGTACCGCTCGCAGCCAGCCAGTTGGGCCAACGCGGGCGACAGGCTGATGGGCGTATCGCCCGCCTGTTCCAAACACGTCTTCAGCACGCCGAAGAAGGGTGGCGTCAGCACGTGCATGCCGAACAGGCATAGATAATGCCCGGCTCGCAGTCCCGGGACCAGCAGCGATTGCTCCGCCTGGGTGGGCGTCGGTTTCTCCAGGATGTTTTCGATTTCATACAGATTCTTCCGGCCCGCCATCAGCCGGCCTCCCAGCGTCCCGTAGTACGGCAGCATATTCTCACGAGTCGGTTGGACCGCCGAAACGGCACAGTTCTCCTCGCGGGCGGCCTGGACCAACTGTTGGGCACAGCGTCGCGGTTCGTCGTTGACGTACAGATGATCGCTGACCAGGTGTAGAAACGGCCGGTTGCCCACAAATGAAGCCGCTCGGTACAACGCTTCGCCATAACCGCGAGGCTCAGGCTGTTCCACAAAGGTCAGCAGCCGAGCGTCATCGCCCGCCGCTTCGAGGTAGGCCGGCTGGTCGCCCGGCCGGACCACCACGCACACCTGCTCGACTCCCGCCGCCGTCACCTCCTCGACAATGATCTGCAGCGCCGTCTTCTCCTCGCCTTGAGGATCGACAAACCG
>SKVE01000759.1 GCA_007129635.1 Planctomycetaceae bacterium | reverse complement strand
TTTGCGGTGGAGATGTGGAATCTGGAGCACATCCCGCGTCCCTGGGCCCAGGACTCTGGTGTCGAGGACTTGCTGGTGTCGCTGTTCGACTGGTATCGTCACGCGGGTTACTCGACCAAGCAAACCGGCTCGTTCGAACCGGTCCTGGCGGGCGATCAGATCATCGCGTGCGGCGATCAGTCCGTGGCGGTGCGAGGTCGGTTCCGATGCCTGGCCATGGAAAAGGAAGATCGGTCGGTCAGCCACATCTCGACGGCACGGCGGTTGCCCTATCTGGTCGATACGGCCGGTGGCTGCAGCTTCGACTTCGATCCGTACCGCCGGTTACCGTTGACCTGGTACATGGATCAGCCGGGGATGCAAGGCGACGGATTGAACTTCGTAAACTCGCACGTGGTCAATATCCCTCGGGAACTATCGTCAACCCATTTCCATCCTCGGCGATCGCTGCTGGGTGGATTGCCTCAGACCGAGATGTATTTGGTGCTCGATCCGCGAGTTGCCCAGTTGGATACGCACGGACGAGAAGCCTCGATTCTATTGTTCCCCGACCTGCGGGATCTGAATCGTTATGATGAACTGGCGCTGCAGCCCGGCGACTTTGTGTACATCCCGCCGGGCGTCGGCCATCGCGGGTTGGACGTCTTTGTCAACGTGCTGACCGTGCCCGGATTCAAGCCGCACAACGAGATCTACATCGACCAGGACATCCGCGATCGTACGGACGGTCAGGCGCCTTACAACGAGAACGGTCTGGACCGGAAGAATTACGATCGGCTGGAGGATTTTCTCTGATCGATCCGCCGTATGTCGCGACTTCCGTTCGGTCGGCGACGCAACGTGTCACCGAGACCAGGCGGCTTCCAGGCAGGCGATTTGGATAGACACGCTGCGCCGTCCTGTATTGTCGGGGCGAAAGACGGTCAGTTGCACCGTGTCACCTGGCTGGCAGTTGCGCAGCAGACGCACAAAGTCATCCCGGTACCGCAAGGGTGTGTCTTCCCAAGCGATGATCACATCTCCACGGCGAATCTCTGCCTGTGCGGCTGGACCGTCCGGCTTGACGGACTGGACGATCATGCCTTCCCAACCGATCGGGTAGCGACGAAGCTCGTCCGCCGAAAGCAGCCAGAGTTCGTCGACGAACATGCCCAAGGTTGTCGACTGGGCGTCCTCTTTGGTCGTCAGCAATCGCCGAACGGCTGCGGCCGGCGCCACGTTGGCGATGCCCGCCGGTTGGCCTTTGACGGTGACCGTACCCGATTGGACGCCGATCAGTTCGCCCTGACGGTTGAGCCACGGCCCGCCGGATGTTCCCTCCTGGATCATGGCTGCGATCTGAGTGACCTCGACAAAGTGATCCTGGTACTCGAAGGTCAGGTCATCCCTGGCGATGGTACCGGGTTGCAGCAGCACGCGACGGAAGGCGGCCGAACTGCACAGCCATACCGGGACGCCGGGCGGAGGCAACTGGTCCGCGACGCGCAGGAACGGGTGCGTTCGATCACCGGCCGTCAACTGCAGGATGATCAGATCGTGCCCCAGGTCGACGGCGACGACATCCGCCAACTGGCGTTCGCCTGCTGCCGTCAGCACCTCGATTCGACGCTCGGGGCAACCGATCACATGGGCCGCCGAGACCACCAGGCCATCGGCCGAAACGAAACAGCCCGATCCGCTATGGTGACCGTCGACCAATATCTCGACAGCCGCTTGACGCGCCGCACGGTACAGTCGAGCCATATCCGGCTCGTCGGCAGGGGACGACGGCAACCAGCCCAAGACGGCTAGGCAGATCATCGCGATTCGCATACGATTCGACTTTCCTTCCTTCAGGCAACGTTTCAGCCATGGCCTCAGTAGAACCAGGCAATTCGACCCGTTCAAGGGGTAAGGCCCATCGAAGTAACGTTGTGGTTCGACGAGACGGGCTGCAACAGCGGATTGCGCGGCGTTACACGACCGTCACCCAACACATCACGATCGGCGGCTTGCGGCTGCCGTTTACCCGGATCGCCGATCCGGACGATATGACTCGCCACATGCCCGATCCCAGTGACTCGCCGGATGCGCCTCAATGGCAACCCTACTGGGCCGCTCATTGGGATGGTTCCTGGGCCGTCTCGCATGTCCTGGCGGGCGAGTCGCTTGTGGGTTGCAAGGTATTAGATCTGGGCTGCGGTCTGGGGCTGACCGGCGCCGTCGCAGCGGCGGGGGGCGCTCGCGTCTGGATGGTGGATGCGGCTCAGCCCGCGTTGTTGTTCGCCCGGTTGAATACCTGGCCGTGGCGGGATCGGGTTCATGTCCGCCGTTTGGATTGGCGGACCGATCGACTAACGCCGCGTCGTTTCGATCTGATCGTCGGTGCCGACATCATCTACGACACGGATGACTGGCCGTACCTCGAACGATTCTGGAGAGCACATCTGAGCGACGGCGGCCATCTATTGCTGGGCGAATCCGGACGACGAACCGGACAGATGTTTCCGGATTGGCTGAGCGACCGAGGCTGGTGGGTGGAAGCCACCACGATCCAGGTCGCCCAGTGCGATCGGCCTCAACGCATCATCCGTGCACGACGCGGTGCGGGAGGACTCCCGGTTGTGTCAGAAAATCTGGGCTGACCTGGGGTGTTCAGTTTGTGTTTGTCGAGGCCAATGTGAATGATCACGTTTTCGTTCTCATGCCGCGGCCGACCATAGTGTCGCATGTTAGGCGAAGCTCACGCCGAACGAGGACGTCCATGTACAGTCGGCGCATGCTTCTACTGCACAGCGAACCGATTCTCACCCGGATGCACCGTTTTCGCTGGAGTTCACGATTCATCGTGTCCCCGTTGTACCGTACGGGGAAGAAGGGGTACGACGCCGCGCATGCGATGCAGACGCCTGTCCCCTCAAGAGCCGGAAGCACATTCCATGGCCGCCAGGGGCGAAATATTCGGACAGTTCCGGGGCGTCGCCTTCGTCTTGCCATGATGATTGCCAGGTTGACCATGTTGAACCAAAGCAGTTCGGTCCTGACCTTGCTGCAGGAGAAGAACCTGAGCATCAAACGGCTCCGACGCATCGTGTTTGGTCCTCGTACCGAGCGAACAAATGACGTGCTTAGCCGTCAAGTGATCGTGAACCATCACCCACATACGAGTGCAGCAGTGGTCTGCCAAAGCCGCGAAGGGTGAACTGTTGCGAGAGGATGATCCGCAGCGGACGGGTGAGTTCACGACCGGCGTGCTGTCCAAGCTTCGTCGACTTGGCCGAGGTATTCCCTGGGGAAGTGCGCCATGTCCCGCTGTGCCTCAAGAAGGTGTACCGCACCGATGCGGCGGCCAAGCGATTCAAGCTGTCGGACAAGCTTCGGCTACGCATATCGGCTCAAGCATTGGGAACGGCTGACGCTTTTTCTTCGTTTGCCGAGCGTACATGTGGCTGATCCACACCTGTTAGCACCGTGCGAGAAATAACTGTCCTATGTCCCCTCGCCCCTCGTGGGAGAGGGCAGGGTGAGGGGGCAGAAAGTGCGTCAGTTATTTCTCGAACGGTGCTTAGCGACGCAAACCGCATGTGCGCAAGGACTTCGGGAAGACCTCTCCGAGAGTCCCGTGCCCTCCGCTTCGATCGACATCGTTGCCGCAAGTTCTTTAATTACAAGTATTTGCGACAAACGCATTCTGGACAAACGGCAGGGAGTGTGTCGTTCAGCGTGTTGCGTGTTGTTTGCGTTTGGGTTTTTTGGTGGCGGGTTCTTGGTCCTGTTCTGCGGGGCGGCGGAAGGTGCTTGCGGTTTGGGATTGGAATTGGCGTTTGGCTTGCCGGTCGATGAAGCGGGTCAGCGGGGTGGTTTCGTAGGCGTCGCCCATCCAACTGTTGCCGTAGCCGGTGGGTTGCCGACGAGGGTGGCAGACGTACAGCCAATCGGCGGCGCGGGTCATCGCGACGTACAGCATCCGCCGTTCTTCCTCCAGTTGCTCCGGGTCCAGAAAACTGCGCTCGTGCGGGATCTTGCCGTCGCTGGCGTTCAAGACGTAGACGACGGGCCACTCCAGGCCTTTGGCCGAATGCATGGTGCTCAGGATCAGGTACTCGCCGCTGGCCTGGCGGTCGTCGTCCTCGGGGGGATCCAACGCTAATTCGGATAACAGTTCGGCACGGTCGTCGTAGCGTTGGGCGACTTGCACCAGTTCTTCCAGATCCTTCAAACGCAACGATGCGTTGTCGTAGGCGCCTTCCAGGATGGGTTGGTAGAAGGCCAGGACGCTTTGGACCTGGCCGGCCGGGTCCTGAGCGCCGACCTTGACCAGATGCTCCAACAGGCTGACCAGTTGAGGCCAATCGTCGGCGGCGGCCTTGGGCGGCTTGGCTTTCGCCCAGGCGGCAAAGCTGCCGTCGGCGGCCAGGACCATCTGTTGCAACTGATCGGCCTTCTTGGCACCGATGCCGGGCAACAGATTCAGCACACGCTGCCCGGAGACTCGGTCGCGGGGATTCTCGGCCAGTCGCAGGAAAGACAGCAGATCCTTGACGTGCGCGGATTCGACGAATTTCAGCCCGCCGTATTTAACAAAGTCCAAGTTCATCCGAGCCAATTCGGCTTCCAGACGGATGCTGTGGTGTGCGGAGCGGAACAGGACAGCCTGCTGATTCAACCCGATGCCCTCGCGCCGATGTTCCAAGATGCGGTCCACGA
>SKVE01000908.1 GCA_007129635.1 Planctomycetaceae bacterium | reverse complement strand
GCAGTTCTGGACGGAGATGTCCAACGAGCGAGGCCAGTTCAGCGAATACGGCTGGGGCCGATGGAGTCTTGCACCGACGGCCTTTGCCACGAAATTCATGGGCGAAACGCTCCGTCTGCTCGCCGATGGTCCCTCGATCGACCCGGACATTCACCAGGCTGTGATCGCAACGAATCGGAACGCGTTTCGGTCCTCGTTCGAGGACGGCCATTTCCTGGATCACGCCACGCGGTTCACCAATCAATGGGGCAACTTCTGGCCGGGCGCCATGGCGCACATCGATCTACTGGACGACGCGGACTTGGACCAGCAGCTCCGGAAATGGACAGCAGCGACATCTGTTGGTGGCCAGCACGCCTTCCAAAGCGTGGTGGGGTACTTCAATGAGCAGCACGGCCCTTGTTGGAGCTACAATTTCGGCACGCACATGTCGAACACGCTGATGGCCTGGCATTACGCTTCGGGCCGCGGCGAACACGCCATGAGCCGGGAAGATCCCGCGCTGATGGACTGGCTTGTCGAGGAGCACACGCTGTTCGCGGCATGGCTGGGCTACAACGCGGTGCTCGAACCCGACGGTTCTGAATTCGTGTTGAATCGCGGCATCGAGACCCGCCAGCGGTTGGGATCCTTTGCGTACCGGGAATTCCCCTTGGCCGATGTGGTCGAGGGATTACGGCCGTACCTGCCCACGGTGGACGAGGTACAGCAACGGCGAGCCCGAATACGGCGGGAGCTTCAGGCCCAGTGGCCACAGGTGGAAACGTTGCGTGTGAGACATTTTACCGCGTTCAGCCCGTACGCCTTTCTTCACCGGTCCCACGATCGCTGGTATCCCAGCCAGGCGCAACGGCAGCAGGCACGGGTCGAATTGCCGTACCGGGCCTCGGACCGCTTCACGCATCAGCGAGTGGATGATCGTTACGTCTTCACGTATGTCCGTCGTCCCTCCTACTACGCCGCCTTCAACGCGGGCCGACGCGGCACCAGCCAACAGCGGATGGGTTTGGGACTGGTTTGGCACCCGGATGTTGGGTCCTTGATCCAGTCGCAGAGCGGTCGGAGCCTGGAGGCTTGGGGAACCCGCGCCCAGGGGGCCAATCAAGTGTACGAAGCGGGCGACATCCGATCGGACGCCATCCGATTCACGCTGGCGGATGCATCCCTGAATCCGGAATACGGCGTCGGCGATCTACCCGATGACAGGGCGGATTTTGTGGCCAGCTATTCTCTCGGAGACGACCAAGGCGACAAGGTCGTCGCCTTTATCGACCAGGCCATCAAGGTGACCGTCAACCATAGCGGCCCGTTTCAGGAACAAATCCCCCTGCTGGTCCGACAAGAGGATGAGATCACGTTGGACGACGACAAGGTGCATCTTGAACGTGGCGGCGTCACGATGGTCGTCGAATTCAACGGTGCCGAGAAACTGGAAATGGTCGACGGCGACGGAGTGACGGTGATCGTCGCTCGTGCGACCAATGCATTGGGCTACACGATCCGCTGGGAACCAGCGGCATCGATCAGCATCCGTTAAGACTCCCGACCCCGTTGCGTTGCAGCCGGTTCCGGAGGTTGGAGTTCACGATTCATCGTGTTCCCGGCTCGGCTCACACGCACCGGCACGATAAATCGTGAACTCCAGCGTCGGGGCCATCGTTCCATGCCGAATTGATGAGCGTCCTGGCGGCTACGGACCGCTGCCGACCAGTTGCGGGAGAACCAGGGTGGCCAGGCTAAGGACGAAGAAGAAGCCGGTCATGTCGGTGATCGTCGTCAGGATGGGCCCGGACGCTAAGGCGGGATCGATGTTCATTCGTTTCAGCACCAGCGGCATGAGACCACCGACGGTCGTGGCGATCAAGGTATTGAGCAGCATGGCGACGCCCACGACCAATCCCAGGTACAGGTTCTGTTGCCAGATCCAGCTCCCAGCGGCGACCAACACGCCCAGGACCAATCCGTTCAGCAGTCCGACGGAGCTTTCTTTCAGGGTCACCCAGATCAACTCGTGCGGTCGCAGCAACCCCAAGTTCATTTCTCGAATACTTACCGCCAGTGCTTGCACCCCGGCGTTTCCGCCCATGTCCGAAATCAGCGGCAGGAGAATGGCCAACGCGACCACCTGGGCCAGCGTCGCCTCGTAATAGGCGATGACGCTGATCGCAATCACGTTCAACATGATGTTGGGAACCAACCAGGCCAACCGCCGCCCCGCACGTGAACTCAAGGGCATCGTCCGCAATTCTTCACCGGCGATGATCCCCAATAATTTCAAGTGATCATCGTCGGCCCGGTCGGCCAAAGCCTCCTCTACGTCGTAACGCCGCACCACCCCCACCAGATGGTTTTCGGCATCGACGACCAGAACGCCAAAAAAATGATGCCGGTCGAAAAAGGCTGCCAATTCGTCCAATGTCGATTGCGTGTGGACTGCCAAAGTTTCCTGAATCGCCACATCGGCGATACGTTTTTCGGCGGAACTGAGCACCAGATCGCGAAGCCGCAGGACGCCGACCAAGCGGCCGAAGTCGCCGGCGCTGGTGGGCGAGTCGTGCTTGACCGAGGAGCCCTGGACGACGTAGGCGTATTGAACGTCGTAATCGGAATATTGTTCGGCACCCTGCCGCAGATCGTCCAGCACATCCTGCACGGTCAGATCGTCGCGATAACACAGCAGCTCGGTGATCATCAGACCACCGGCCGTTTCCGGAAGATATTCTGCCAGGCGGCGGGCGTTGGCCGCCTTGCCGGGATCCATCGCAGCCAGAATCGCTTCGAGGTCGCTTTCGTCCAATTCCGACAAGATGTCGGCTTGTTCATCGCTCTCCAATTCTTGCAAAATCGCGGCGACATCCCGAACGGGCAGCAACTCCAACAGCTCGACAGCCTGCGCTTCCGAGACCCCATCGACCAACTCGGCTGCCATCTCCGGGCGCAGACGGACCATCAGCTTGATCTGGTCGCCGTCGTCCAAGCGGCTCACCGCGCGAGCCATTTCACCGGCCGGCAGGTCATCCAAAAACTGCTGAAGCTGTTCGGCGGAGCCTCGGTTGACGACTTCTCGCAACGCTTGCCAAGGGCGTGTACCCAGGCCGGATTCTTGGGTGGTTTTCTCGCTATTGTCCATCTACTCCCTCCAATGCCGAAGGATCGACAAAACGATGGTTCATTGCTGCAGCGGTAGCGTCCCGCTGTATTGGTGATCAGCGTGTTGTTGTGTCGTCAGCTCGAAACGTCTCGGGCAAAAGAGAGTGGAGGGCTTGCATGACTCGGTCCTCCATGGCCGGACGCAAAAGGTGTGGTTGGCCGTAGGTGACCACGTGACTCAGTGAATTGTTCACTTCATAGCCGCCTTCAGCCAGCAGACGCTTGCTGACAATGTATCCGGATACATCACCCGCGTAGGCGGTCACCCACAAGCGATCCGCATCGAACTCGCGTTTCAGACGCAAGGCATAGTCAACAACGACTTCGTCGGAAAAGAACACCATGGCCAAATCGTCGCCGAACGTCCAGGTAGCGATGTGAAAGGACCGCGACTCCGGCGGCTGCTCGCCCCTTTGCTGCTGACTCATCAGCCGCTTGACCGCAGAGGAAGTCTTCGCCAACCGCTCCTGTTCTTCATCCGACGGTGCCGGCTGGAACGGGATCTCCAGCGTGGTCGTTCGCGCGGTGATCGCTCCGGAAATCGGGCGCAGCGGGCTATCGAGCAATCGTTTGACTTCATCGGCCACGGTCCGCCCGTGCTGCTTGCAGAGCTGGACGGTGCCATGAGGATGTGGGTCCGCGTCTGCACCGCAACCGATGGTCACCATGGCGATCGTTCCCGGAAAGTCCGCCTGGATGGCCTCTTGGGCGCACGTCACCCAGTCTCCGTGGATCTGACGGAAATTCCCACGCAGCGTGGTCGCATGACAGGCGTAATTGACGACCACCGCCAACTTATTTCCTGCCGCGTCCGTTACGCACAGCAGCGGCAGGCTAGGATCGACGGCACCCTCCGGGACCGCCCCGAACCCGGACCACTTCCCGTCTTTCAGCACGCGGCGATTGGCCGCGAAACCGACGCTCCCTTGCGTCCAAGCCAGCCGTGCGGGCTGACGTGAATCCAAGGCATTCCGTACAACCTGTTCCAAGCGGTCGGTCAACCATTCCGCGTATTGGACCAGGCGCTGGCGCTGCTGGCCCTCGATCCCGGACTGCCACCTGAGGTTTGGCCCCGAGTGGTTATGTGAATGGCACAACTGGAAGCGTTCGGGCTTCAAGGGGTGGGTGGATTGAATCCTCTGCAACACCGACTCGGTCAATTCACGTGGCACAGCGCCACAATCCACCGTCAACAGCACGGCGGGGCCTTCGCCGTCGTCACCGCCGATCGCCAGCGCGGCCGCGTACAACCGCCCGGCGATCCCTTCCGACTCGGTGGTCCGCGCCGCGTAGCCGTACATTCGCACCGGGGTTTCCGGCGTGATATCGATTTTGGCTACCCCGATCGGAACGAGGTCGGCGCCTTGGGCAGAGAAAGGATGTACCCAGGCGGCCGTCGAGTGGACGGCGGTCAGGGCCAGCAGCATCATCCAGCCATGCAATACGAGCGATCTCATCATGGAACTCCTTGTAAGCGGTTTAGGCGAAAGATTAGGGACCTGGTCCGACCAACCATCCCCGAATCGCCACGATGACG
>SKVE01000333.1 GCA_007129635.1 Planctomycetaceae bacterium | reverse complement strand
GTCGCGGACGCGATGGCAATCTTGCCAAGTCTACGAAGCCGTCGGACGAATTCGAAGTCCTCCATGATCGGCAGCTCGGGAAAGCCGCCCAACCGATGGAAGATGTCCGACCGCAGAAAGATGGCTTGATCGCCGTAGGGCATTTGCAGCCATCGCGACCGCAGATTCACCGTCCACTCGATCAAACGGAAAGCTCGGCGAACGCCGTCGATGCGCAGACGGAACGCGCCGGCGACAACGCGCGGCTGGGCGAGTAGCTCACGGACCTGTTCGTCGAAACGCTCCGGCAGTCGCGTGTCGGCATGAAGGAACAGCAGGATTTCGCCGGTGGCCGCCCGCGCGCCGGCATTCATCTGGCGGGCGCGTCCGGCGGCCGAGCGAACCAGCAACGCGCCGCGATCGAGCGCCAGCGAATCAGTCCCGTCGCAACTGCCGCCGTCGACGACAATCGTCTCGATGTTCCAAGCGCCTTGCAGGGCCGATAGGGTGCCATCCAGATGGCTCGCTTCGTTCAACGCGGGAATGATGACGGAAATCCGGGGAAGACTCGCTGCGGACGTGGAGTGGTCTTGCACACGCTGCCACACTGGCAGGTCTTCTGGGCGATCCACGTCGGACAGCGCCGTCAGCAGCGAAGTTGCCAAGCCGAGTTTCTCGGCGCGTTTTTGGGTCTCGTGAAGCACCGTTTCCTGCCCCCAGGCGATGCCGGCGAATAACGCGGGGATCGGTCGCCGCAGTCCGATCAAGTAGTATCCGCCATCGGTGGCCGGGCCGAGAACGAGGTCCGCGGTGGCCAAGCGTTCGAGGGCTTCCTGAGCCAGAGCCGAAGTGATGTCGGGACAGTCCGTCCCCACAACGATCACGCGATCGGCGCCGGCCGCGAAGGCCTCGTCTATCGCCCGCATCATCCGGTCACCGAGATCGCCCGGTCCCTGCGGAAGGTAGGGGAACGAATCGCCAAAGCGGCTCCGCATCCGAGCCTCGTCCCCACCCTCGAATCGCACCTGGACCGACACCGTCGCCCTGACCGCCAACTCGCGAGCCCAGGCCAGCGCATGGTCCGGCATGTCGCCTTGCAGTTGGGCGGCACCTTCCGGTCTCTGACTCGTGTTTTGCACTTACCGTGCTAGCATGCCTAATAGGACGGGTTTAGAATTGCCAATTCCAGCCAACTTGCGCACCTTCACGTTTTACGGAAACAGATTGGCTTGAATATCCTGTGCAGTTCTACCAAGTTTTGGTTCTAGACAGTGCTAGCATCTGAAGTGCAAAACACGAGTCAGAGACCGAACCGTTCGACCGCGACCAGCGGATCGACGTCATGCAGGACGAAGATGCTGAAGTCGCGCCCGTCCACCTGAATTGGCGTCGTGGTGACCATCTGATCTTCCCGTTCCGGGCCATCGGGTGTTCTGCGGACCAGACGGAATTCGCACGTGACTTGCCCCTTGTCGTTCAGGACCGCTACCGGAACAGGCATCGCGTTGATGATTTCTTGGAGCAGCGGCACGCCCAGGAGCAGTCGCGATGCGGTCCGGATCTCCTCCAGTCCATCGCGGCCCAACTGGTCGAAGAATACGTCCACCTCCTCGCTGGATTGCCGCTGCAATGGCAATCTGCGACGGTCGGAAAAGCCATCTCGCACAGGAATGATCATCGAGTGTCTCCTTAAATATTGAGTTCGGGGAAGAAGCGTGCCCGTGTGTTTACTGTCGCGGGTGGCCAGGCTTGCATCTGTAAGCGATCTAACATTCTCGGGTTTTTCCGGTGGATCGTGTAAGCAACTGACAGGCATCACCGTCAACGTCCGAGGAGCGGACGGATGAATGAGTCGATCTTGAACTACCCCTGTCAGTGGACCGACTGCGATCGGGGCTCGTTGTCCCGTGTGACCGTCGTGATCCCCGCGTTGAACGAAGCGTCGTCTTTACCCCTGGTCCTGAGCCATCTGCCTACGGTGTTCGGCAATCGCTTGGCATGTTGGCTGATGTGCTGCTTGTTCGGGGTAAAATACACCGACTTGGGGCCTTTTCGAGCCATCAACTACCCCGCGCTCTGCTCCCTGGAAATGTCCGATCAGTGGTTCGGCTGGACCATCGAAATGCAGATCAAGGCTAGTCAAGCCGGGCTGCGGACGCTGGAGATCCCCGTGCCCTACCGTTGTCGCATCGGCCGCAGCAAAATCAGCGGGACCGTGCTGGGCTCGCTGAAAGCGGGCGCGAAAACTCTCTACTCCATCGGCAAGTACCGGTTGCAGCCGCATCGCGTTCAGGTGCCGCCCTCAGTTTTCGCTTTGCACCCGATTCGCTCGCCGCGGACCGTCCCATCCTGGCGGTCCTGGGATGGTACGGCGCGGCCTTTGCCTGCTACCTGCTGGCACTGGCCATTGTGCTGCGAAGCGGTGAAACCAAATCCTTGCTGACGATCATCATCCTGGCCAGCGTCCTCTTTCGCGCCGTATCGCTGGTCTCGTGGCCCATTCTGGAGCCCGGGCAGCCGTACGGCGGCATCGCCTGTGCGGAAGTCGTGCGGCTGATGCCCCGCTACCGAGCCCAGCTCTTGCGCGCCGAAGTGGCCGACAAAATCCAAATTCATCTTGCCCAATGCCCGGAATGTGGGAAGATGGACCGTATGTCGTTGACGCCGAAGTCTCGGCACAGCGTCTAACGCAGACCGCACGTAGCGTTTCGCGACGTGCGTCAAACCGTCCATCCAATGGAGTCGACAGATGACCGCAAACTATTTTCCCGGACGTTTCACCGTGGGAATTGTGCTCGCCGCAGCTTGGGCAGGACTTGCGCCGCAAGCGGCGCATTCGCGTTCGCCGGAGCAGTGGATCGAGTATTTTTCCGAGCACTGGCGCGACGATGGCTGGGGATCGCCGCCCTACATGCGCACGGCAAATGACAACGGCTGGCAGGTTCGCATGCGGGCCTTGCAGGGCCTGGTCGCGGCCGGCGGGCCGGCGGTGAAGCCGCTGTTGCGTGTTCTGGAACAAGGCGATCCCAATCAACGGATGCTGGCGGCCCAAGCGCTGGGATACCTGGCCCCGCATGTGCCCAGCCAGCCGCTCCTGAGCGCGGTTCGCAACGACCCCGACGCCGCCGTGCGGCTGTATGCCGTGGACGCCCTGGCCCGGCAAGGCCGCGACGACATCGCGACGCCGCTGGCGGAACTGGAGAAGTCGGAAACGAACCGCGACGTCAAGAAGCATATCGCGTATGCATTGGATCGTGAGGGAGTGCGGATCGACTCGCAGGTCGTCGACGATCTGCGGAACTGGGACGCCGATCGGATCGATTCGGCGCAGCTCGGGAAAGCAGCACCCGATTTCCGGCTGCCGTCACTGACCGGAGAAACCGTCCGGCTGAGCGATTTTCGGGGAAAGAAACCGGTCGTGTTGGTCTTCATCTACGGCGACACGTGACCGGTCTGCCATGGGCAACTCGCGCAGTTGCGCGACAGGCTTGAAGAGATCGAAAACCGCGGGGCGCAGCTCTTGGCAGTCGATCCGCACGAAGCATGGTCCGCCAAGTACTTGTTGAAAGAAGTCGGCTTGCAAGAGTCCGATCTCAGTTACCCGCTGCTGACCGACAGCGCGCATGTGGTCAGCGCCATGTACGGCGTCGCCTTTCAGATGCGCATCCATACCGAATGGAGCAATCGTCCGGCCACGTTCATCATCGACCGTCAGGGCATCCTCCGCTACGAGCGTCGAGCCAACACCTTCGGCGACCGCCCCACGCCGGACGAGATTTTGGAGCTGTTAGAGAAACTTGACTAGCCACGACTCGGCGCGTCGAGTTTTTCATCTGTCTTCGATCCTGTCGGGGTTCGCGGACGACTTCGGCCGCGACCAGACTGCCCGGTTGCGGACGATCGCACGTTCGGTGCCGACCGGGACGACCGTGTTCCGGCCTGGCCCGGCCCTCCCGCCGTGGACGTGCGCCGGGAGCCGTACGTGGAGATCCGCGACCGGCCCCGATCAGAACCACTGTGTGACGCTGGCTCACGACGGAACCTCGCCGATTGTTGATTTTGCAGAGTCCTCCTGGTTGTCTAGGAAGGTGATCAAGTGGCGGCTGACCTCTTCGGGCTTTTCCTCCATCAGCCAATGTCCGGCGTCTCTGATCCAAATCAGCTTAGCGTTTGGGTTGCCCATGGCGACAGGTAGAGGTCGATGACTTCGTCCGTCATGGCATCCTTGTTGTGAACGCCTTGGGGCATGAACCCGCGCATCATGGTCAGCAATTCTTCGAGACTCATGGCCTCTTCGGCGCCCGGTTCCTGCAACGGGAGGAACTCCGGAATCGGCCAGGAATCGAAACAAACCGCATCGATCAAAACCAACTTACGGACTCTTTCGGGATAATTGCCGGCGATCAGTTGTGCGACCCCTCCGCCGATATCATGCGCCACGATGTCGGCCGACTTCAGTTCCAACTGATCCATGAACTTCACGATCAGACGGCTCTGCGCCTCAATCGAAACGTTGGCGTCCGCAGGTCTCTCCGACTGGCCATAATTCAGCATGTCGGGCGCGAACACTTGGCGCGTCTTAGCCAACTCGGGCATGACGTTTCGCCACAACGACTGCGATCACGCGGCGGGGAGTGGACGCTCCACTTCGTAGGATGGTGTCCCGCTCGCGTGCATCGCTTGGTTACGATCTTCACTTGCCCACCGGTGACACCCCGCCGTGCCATGTG
>SKVE01000746.1 GCA_007129635.1 Planctomycetaceae bacterium | reverse complement strand
CGCCTCGACTCTAAGGTAGTCTTTTGGGGACTCGGTGTCCAGTGGCTGGAAGAACCCGGGGGGCAGGTCTTGAGCCAAGCGGATTCGATGGGGAAGAGGGGCAGGTGAGAGCCGAAGAAGACTTGTTGCCGCGGAACATCGCGCAGCAGGTTGGCGACGCCGCCGACGCCTTCTTGCATGGCGATGTCGAAGCCGATGCGCGGATGGGCGGCCAGTCGCTTCAGTTCGCCGCCGCGTAACGCAGGCTGCCAGTTCAGCAGCAGCACGGATAATTCCGGGTGGGCCGTGACCAGATCGCTCAACGGGCGGACGTCCACGTCGGGGACTTGCATCAAAGGGTGCTGGACGCGAACGTCTTCCATGCGGGCAACCACCTGAATCATCAGCCGTCGTTCGGACGCTTGTTGGAACAATTCCGCAGCCACGGCATCGTCCAGCCGATATCCGTGGTAGTTGGGATGCAGTCGGATGCCGGGCATCCGATAATCTTCCGCACAGCGGCGGAGATCCTCCTGCCAATCAGGCAGCATGGGATTGACTGTACCGAACGGGACCAACCGGATTTCCTGCGTGGTTTGGCAGGCAGCGGCCAGACGTGCGTTGACTCCGCCCACATCGCGATGAAACAGTCCGTCCAGGTTGCCTACCCAGGCCTCTTGAACCTGGTGCGTGCGAAGCGATGCGATCAGATTCGGCAATCGATCGCAGGGTGTTCGACGAAAGGGCCAACGTGACAGGTTGACGTTCACATCGACGGTCATGGCAAGGCTCCTTTTGTCCGCAGCACTGGCTGCAACAGCCGACGAAGATTACTGCCCAGGATCATCGTTTCGTCTTGTTCCGAAAGCCCGGCGCTGTAGACTTTGGCCAATTGCGAAGCAAAGCTGCGACCGCCGGCATCGCTGCCGTACAGCACGCGCTGCGCCCCCACCTCGCGAACCGCCATCTCGACGAATCCGGCGGTTGGATCGGAACCGCAGATTTCCGCGAACACATGGGGTTGCGATCGGATGGCGCGCAGCCCCCGTTCCCAATCGTTGCCCGTATGGGCGCAGATGAACCACGCATCCGGATGCCTGCTGGCCAACGTTGCCATGTCGGCCGGAGTCGATTCGCCCGGTAGATTCTCCTGGGTGCGCCAATAACAGTGCTGCAGCACTGGGACCTGCAATTCCACCGCTCGCCGCACGATCGGGTCCAATTCGGGTCGATGGCAACGCATGGCAATCCACAGCTTGATGCCGACCATCGGACCTTCCCGCACGCAGCGGTCGATTTCGCTCAAACTGGCGGCCGTGTGTTTGGGATTCAGGTAGACCATCCCCAGCACTTGTTGCGGAGCGTGCTGGATGGCTTGCAGCACTTCGTCATTCTGTCGGACCAGTTCCTCGGGCGATGGGTCGTGGACGAACGAGGTCCCCATGCTGATCACCAGTCGTTCGATCCCGAAGCGACCGGCATGCAAAAGAAGCTGGTCGACTCGCTGCTGGACGGTTCCCCCAACCCCTGACAGATGGACATGTGCGTCCCAAACGCCCTCGCGTAGCTTTGGGCCGTTTGTCGATGCGTCGGCACGGCCGGTCATCGAGTTCAGCAGACCGCATGCGGCAGCACCGGTCCCGCCGACGAGCAAATCACGTCGATTCATCATGGCTTTTGTTTCCCGTCCTGGGTCATCATCGTTCAAATCGCTGCTGTTGCCAGGTGGTTGCGTTTCTTCTCACACGGCATTCGACAGCCGGTGACTTTCCGGCCGATTATCGCAAGTCGAGCGAAGCTTGGAAACAGCCCCCAGCCCGGTAGAACGCGCACTTCGGCTCGTCAACAGTAGAACGGGCCATCTTGCCGGTCATCGGCGTCAAGTTGACGAGGATCCGCTAAGGCGAGAGACTGAACAAGTATCGGTCGTTTGTCCGCGTGGTCATCGGGGCATGATTACGAGTCAAGATTCACCCTCGATTGCTGAAAAGGAACGGTCGTTGCCATGACGCGAATCCCGCTGTTACTTTTTTTGACATGTACATGCCAACGCAGTCTCGCTCTTGTCTCTGCCAATTCGAGAGATACGCCCTATTATTATTGCATTTGCGAGCAAGGTATAGCTCGATAGAAGGGGGGAGCTTCAGATTAACTACTTGAACTTTGCGCTTGCTGATGGCGAAGGTGAATTTTGGGCAGAAACAGAGATAGGGACGCTGGCTCCCGTTGCGGACGCTCTCTGGCGTTCAGCCACCCTCGATCAAGGCGAACCTTCAACACCTCGTTCGCAGACAATGGACGAGTGGGCGTCCCGACTGCCCAAACGATCGGATTTCGCTTGGAGTGACCGCGTGTTCAGGCAACTCGGACAAGCCTCGTCCCCATTCGACGAACTCTCCGACGAGCTGTTCGACGAACTCTCCGACGAACTCTCCGCCGAACTGTTCGCCGAACTGTTCGACGAACTGGGTGCTGCCGCGATCAACCTCGTCCCGACCGGTTGAAATGACATGCCCTCCACTTCCACAGCAAATTCGCCGCGGTGAGAAGCCACTCAGGCAACGCGCAGAGAATCATCTACCCGCAGCGCTGTGGCCGGTCTCTGACCGAGCCAGCCGGGCGACCGAAGGTCTCCAATATCGCGGGAGACCTTCGGTCGGCGACTGTTAGTCGACGCGTTCTCCGGCGATATGGTACAAGGCCCACGTGTTGCCGTCGGGACCGGTCCAGGGAGCCAGGGTCAGGCGTCCGGTGACAGCGATCGGACGTACCGTGTACGAGGTCGATGCGCCGTCGATCATCTCGACCAAGATCACATGATGCGCCTGCTCGCCGGGGCCGAACTTGCAGTCGGTGTTCATCACCAGCGGAAAGCTCCTGATCCCCGTCTGCTGGAAGATGGCGGGGAACAGGAACCCTCGAATTCGCACCCGCTGGCCGTCCAATTCGCGGACTCGATCGGTTGCCATCGACGCTTCGAACAACTGGTCGGCCTGGATGTTCACTTTTAAATCATCGAAGGTAATCGTCAGCAACTGGTCTTTGTCGCGCGCACGGCGATTGGGGGCGCTGCGGGCAGCAACGGCTGGTGATGACGATTCTTTGTCCGCCAGCGACTTCGTGTCCCGATCCGCCGGATCTTCCGCGATGGGCGGATAGTCGCCTAAGTCGGGAGCGACCTGTGCTCGGCAACCGGTCAGCAGCGCCAGCGCCCCTCCGATGGCCACCACCCTCAGGCCGCAGCGTAAGCAGTGCGTCCATTTCATCGGCATCGCTGAGTCTCCGTACCATCCGGGTGGCAATCAGCGCTGGACCGAGACTTTCGGAAAGCCCAGGCCGTCGAGCGCAGCGATAGCGTCGGCCGAGTCGAACGGAGCATCCGTCCGAACATAGACGACTCGGTTATCCAAGCGGTCTTCGCTGGCTTGCTCGGCCAGTGTGACCTCCGCCACGCCCGCGTGTTTTTCCAGTTCTTCCCTGATCTTCGAAAAACAACCGGCTTCGCAATGCATGGTCGGCACGCTTAGAGAAACGGTCTGGCCTGCCGGAACGATCGGCGTCGCGGATTGTGCGGGGGAATCTTCCTGTGAACCGCACCCGCTGATCGCCAGCAGGCATACGACAAACAATAGACAGACTCCTGACGCAAACAATGTTCGGGTTTTCGATCGATGGTTCATGGTATCTCCTCAATGCGGCTCAGTGGCCGTCATCAAAACCGGTTGAAATCCAGGGCATCCTGACCTGACGGAGAGCGACTCCAGCGGAATGCCTTGGGGACAAGTGTTCTCGAATCGCGACGATAGATCCGAGGCGGAACCCCAGCCCAAATCGATGGTGGCGATGGAGTAGGTAAAATCGCTGTGCATCGCCCGGCTGCGGTCCATGCGCCGATTGGGTTCCGGGATCAGATGGGATGGGCGAGGCGTGATGACGGCCAGCTCGGGTAGACCGAACGACTGTTCCCGGACGGAAAACACCAGCGGAGTTCCGGCCTCGACCTCCAGTCGCAGGTCCGCGCCCTCGCGAGGCAGCAGATCGAACCGGGCTTGCCAATGCTGTTTGGCGCCCTCCAGTTCATGTCCCAAGATTTCGGCCGAATGAACTCTTCCAGACACGGCCTGCAACCAAATGCGTTGCGCGTCGCGTGGCGAGTTCAATCGGCACTGGAGGATCCGCCGAGATCCTTCCACACGATCGTCACGCACCTCGAGGACGGGGCGAGAAAAGGGCGGCAACGGCGCGGGAGCGACGAAATAATCCTGCCCATCCTGCTCGACAAATTCCGGAAGCCGTCGCCGCTGCGTCCCTTCGGGGATGAACTGCGAGGTCCATTCGTCCAGGTCGCGATCTCCGCTAAACCACCAGGCTTGCTGCTGGTCGAAATCCACGCCGTACGACAAACTGTGCAGCCGGGGACTGCTCGGGCTGGGTAACGTGCCGACATAGCCGGCGATCATCAGCAGCGCTGCGACCAGCTTCGAACCCGCTGCTACCTTGAACAGGCTGGCGCGGGACATCGATGCAAGCTGCGGTAAAACCAATCCGGTCAGCAGCACCGCCGTTGGCACCAGCATGAACGCCCCTAGGAAAGTCAAGGCGTTGGCCGAAATGACCAGCAGCGGAGCGTGAATCATGATGGCGGGGATGACCAGAACCACCGACCAACGGACAGCCGTGACCGAGGGCGATCGATCGGGTGTGACGCTCAGAAGAACCAGCAGGCATAGGCAGCCCAACAGCAGCGGGATCAGCGCCAGGGGTGCTCCGCCCGGCGCCCAAGCCTGGACCGCCACCAATGCCAGAGCCCATCCCACGACGGCACTCGCCAAAAACTCCTGCGGCCGGACCCACGCACGCAACACGCCCACCGTCAACATCAGGATGCCGAATGCTCCCAAGTGGAATGCCAACACGTACCGTAAGCTTTGATACAAGGCGGCTTCGGTGAAGCGTTGATAAAGCAGGTAACTGATCCCGCCGATGATGGCGGAAGACACCAGCATGGCGATCAGGATGCCCATCAATCCCAGCAGGATTTTGCTGAGGGCGATGCGTTGACGGCTGACCCCCCAGCCTAGCACAAGCAGCGTGGCGGTCCACGCGAGCACGGCCAATGGCCAGCCCCAGGCCAACGGATACACCACCATGTGCCCGCCCAGGGTATTGAAGTAAGCGACATTGGACGCGTAGCAATCGTGTAGCGGCAGATTGCCGAAGTGTCGTGCCAGGCCCAACACATAATCCCCCAGATGTTGCAAGCTGGCCAGGCTGACATTCTCCGGGTGGTCCAGCATCGTGTGATAATGTTCGAAGTGGTTGATATACGCGATGTTCAACCCGGCCACATGCTGCTTGTAGTGACTAAAGTCCGTGTTGAACGGCATCTGCTGGTAAAAGTCATCCATCACGGAATTTGCGCGTGCCCCGACTCGAGCTCGAGCCAGTTGGCGAACCACGAAACCGTTGTTGGGCGAGGTTTCGAACATCAGGGCTGGCCCGGAGGTGCCTCGCGCTTCCAGCCCCAGCATGACGCCGACTTCCTGGAACCAGGGATGGTCCCGGAATGCCTTGGCGCCGCCCATATCGAACTCTTCCTGATCGGTGAAGACAAAGATCACGTCGTTCCGCAGCGGCGGTCCGGCTTGCAGAGCGCGAGCGGCCTCGAGCATCGCGGCGATACCTGAAAAGTCGTCGGCGGCGCCGGGCCCCCAAGGCACCGAATCGAAATGAGCGTCGACGGCGAACGCCTTCGTCGAATCGGTACCGGGAAGCCGTCCCAAAACGGCTCGCCAACGCGATACGCGGCGATTGCCTGTCTTCTCGTGCCGCAGCACCAATTCGGTCTCGACGCCCATCCGTGCCAGGTCGTTTTGGATGGACCCTGCCGGCTGCGGCTCGGTACAGTTCAATGCGATATGACGGTACGCGCGTTCCGCTGAGAAGCCCTCCAGCGGCGCCGCCGCCGGTACGGGCCGTGGCGCCAGGGACATCCAGTAGGCGAACAGCGCCGCTGCCAGCACTGCTAACAAAGGGAACGCGGTACGGAACTCGGTTCGCGTGTTCAAGGTCATCACGGCAATGGGCGTCGATCAGTCCGTCTTCGTGACATCGTAGCAGAGGATCGCATCGCCCTCGCGTAAGTATAAACGGCCACCGACGATCACCGGATGCGACCAACTGGGACGATCACCGCTGCCGGGGATCTGGAACGAGCCACGTTGTTGGAACCCTTCCGGCGTCGCTTTGACCAACGCGATGACGCCATTGGCCCACCGGATGTACAAATGGCCGTCAGCGGCTGCCACAGCAGCCGACCCGCGACCCGGGCCGCGTTCCTTCCATACAATCTGGCCAGTCATGAATTCTGCACAGTAGGGGATGCCCTGGTCGTCCGTATCCCCGTACAGATGATCTCCGACCAGCACCACACCGCCGTGCTTGTTCGTCAGTTCCGTGTTCAACGGGTACACCGTTTCGATCGCGACCGCACCGTTGTCGCCGGGAACCTGACGCAGCAACGCGCCGCCTCGTCGATACCCGGCCGTGAAAAAGACCAGATCGTCACGGATGATCGGGTTGGGGATTACCGACGTCGTGCGGTCGATATCGTAGGTCCACAACAAATGACCATCCTCGGCTCGCACTCCCAACGCTCCGCCTGCGGTTGTATTGACATACACTCGCGTGCTTGCCACTTCGCTGATCACGATCGAGGCGTGCCCGGCGCCCCGATCGTTTTCCCAGACGCTTCTCCAGATCTCGTCGCCCGTCGATTTGTCCAGGGCCACCATCGTCGCCGTTCGCCCGCCCGGCGTGCAGATCAGACGCTGGCCGTCGATCAACACCGATTCGCTGTAACCCCAGATGTCGCCCTTCTGGCCTCCGAAGTCCTTGGCCATATTTTTTCGCCAACGTTCGGCGCCCGTTGCGGTTTCCAGACAAACCAGATCCCCGTGCGGGGTCAAGATGTACAACAGATCCCCATCCACCGTCGGAGTTGATCGGGAACTCTGCCAGTCGTCTCGGCCACTGGTCCAGGCCGGTCCCAGCCGAGTCTTCCAGATCACGGCACCATCGATCTTCGAGAAACACACGACGTACTCGTCGGCATCCTGGACAATCGACGAACCGTCGCCTAGCGTGTACAGCCGATCCCCGACGATGGACACAGTGCCATAACCTCGTCCAGCACCCCGAGCTTGCCATACCAACGGGGGTCCAGTGTCTGGCCATTGAGTCAGTAATCCGGTGTCCGATGACACCGCATCCCGCAAGGGGCCTCGAAACTGAGGCCATTGGCCGGAAACCGTTGGAAACTGAGCTACGACCACGGACGACAATAAACAAAGCCCCAGCAACAGACTTGTCGCTACCAATCGCTTTAACATACCGGTACTCCTTGGATGATCAGGCATCGCCACTGCCATGCTACGATACCATGTCCCGCATCGGGTTCCCAGACCCTAGGGCAACGAAGCCGGTCACCGCCCTAGTCCAGACCGCAGTACCACCACCGATTGTGCTGGGACCAGGTACTGCGGGGAGTCGATCAACGGCTGCTGGTCTTCCGAATAGATATCTTCCGGACTGGCGCGGCTGGTATCACAGACCAGATGCCACCGTTTTGGTGCAAACTGCTGGATCTGGAACGCGCGGTCTTTTTCGTGAGCATTGATCATCACGTACAAATCGACATCCTCTTGCGAACGGCCGTCCAGGAAGAAGGCCAAATGCCTGGAATTGGCGGACATATCGACGTCGCGGCCCGTCCCGTACCAGCGGACATCGTCTCGCCAGAAGCGGCTGCGAGCGATGGAGGGATGGGCTTTGCGGAACGCGATCATCAGGCGAAAGAACCGGAAGATGTCGCGATTGGCATCCAAAAGACGCCAGTCCAGCCAGGTTGTTTCGTTATCCTGGTTGTACGGGTTGTTATTGCCATGCTGTGTGTTCAGGAACTCGTCGCCCGCGACGAACATGGGCGTGCCGTTGGAGACCATCAGCAAGGCGAAGAAATTGCGAACCTGGCGTCGCCGCAACGCCAGCACCTCGGGCGGCGCGCCCTGGTCGCCTTCCCAACCACAATTCCAACTGAAATTTTCGCGGTGTCCGTCTCGATTGTCTTCCCCGTTGGCATCGTTGTGCCGCATGTTGTAGGAGACTTGATCGTACAGCGTGAACCCATCGTGCGAGTTGACATAATTGACGCTCTGGTAAGGATGATAAGCGTTCATCAGATCATCGGGAAACAGATCGTCGCTGCCGTACAGACGACACATCACATCCTTGATGCAATCGCTGTCCCCACGCACGAACCGTCGCATGTCGTCGCGGTACCTGCCATTCCACTGGAACCATCGTTTCCCAGGAAAGGCGGCTCCCAGTTGGACCAACCCGCGCGCATCCCACGGTTCGGCGATCAGCCGGATCTTCCCCAAGGTCGGGTCCGAGCGGATGGCCGAGATGATCGCCGAATCTCCCCAGGAAACCGAACCATCGGAACGCCGATTGAAGACCGACGCCAGATCGAACCGGAACCCGTCGACATGACAACGCTGGACCCAATGCCGCAGGCTATCCAAAACCATGCGCGCGACGTATCGGTTCGCGCAGTGCAGCGTGTTGCCGGTTCCGGAAAAGTTCTGATACGGCCGCTGAGGATCCCCGGTCGTCATGTAGTAGGTGCTGTTGTCGATGCCCTTGAAACTGTAGCACGGCCCGCGATGATCCCCCTCGGCCGTGTGGTTGAAAACGACATCCAAAATGACCTCGATCCCTGCCGCGTGAAGCGCCCGGACCATCTCGCGAAACTCGTTGTGCGCATTGTCCGGCTCGACCGCATACTGCTCGTGCGGCGCGAAGAAACTCAAGGTCATATAGCCCCAGTAGTTGCCTTCTTGGGGATCGAATTGATGGACAGGCAGGAGTTCTACCGCAGTGACACCCAGCTCTTTCAGATAATCGATCCGTTCGATGACCCCTAAGAACTTGCCCCGCTTTTCTGGCGAAACGCCGCTGCTGGGGTGCTGGGTGAAGCCCTTGACATGCATCTCGTAGATAACCAGATCGTGTTCATGGAAGGTCCAAGCGGGCGTTTCGTGACGCCAATCAAAGGGGGGCTGATGCTGGTGCAGCACACCCAGCGGAGCTTGGCCATCATTGGGTCCGGGGCTCATCGCTACATCGCGGTCGAACGTTTTGGGGAAAAAGACACTGGATGCATAGGGATCTAGCAAGATCTTTTCCACATCAAACGCGTGCATATCGTACTGGCCGTTCGTCTTCGGCCCGTCGACTCGATACGCGTAAAACTTGGCTCCGCCCATTTGTGCTCGGGGGATGCGGCAATGCCAGATGCGACCGGACTTGTTGCGCAAATGATCGAACCGATATTCCAGAACGGGTTGTTCGACATCGTCCTCGGTGTACAACAACAGGGTCACCGCCGTGGCGTGTTTCGAGTACAAGGCGAAATTGAACGCCTCTTCACCCGCGATCCACGTTGCTCCCAAGGGAAAAGCCGCCCCTTCCACTGACTGCCAGCTCCGCATCATCATTCCTTCCCACATCCGAGCGATATCGGAGAATCTACCTTACAAATTATATCTCACGAAGCGACCTCGAAGGCGTGACATGAGCTTACGCCCACAGACCGTCTGGGAGAAGCCCCCCGCTGGCACTGTTCTTGGACAGTGAAATCTTAGCGGGTGACATTCCGGCCTTTTTGTCTGTCGTTCATTTGGCCATAATGAAAACGCCTCGATATAACGACGGATAAGGTGTTTTTCTTGATTTCCTTTTCCGACTGGATGATCGTTCCATGCGCCGAACATCCAGCTCGACAACCCGCCGACAGTTTCTCGGTCATGTTGCTCGCTTGCATCGGGGGCGGCGGTCGTGGTACTTACTTCGGCGATCTGGCGTGCCAATTGGGCGTCAAAATAGCTTCTGCGAAAATCCGTTGACGTTGACGGTCGACGAAGGCAAAAAGCTGTGCTAGTTGGCTCGAGATACCGGCCGCATCCTGCAGGTGGGGACTCCGCAGCGCGCCAGCGCTCAGTTCCTGCTGGCCGTGGCGATGGCTCGGAGCGGGCGATTGGGCAAACGGATCAAGGCCACCTGTGGCATCGGACCGGCGCCGGGCAGCGAGCCTTTTCCGACAAAGGATCCTCCCGAGCATCTGGATTGGGATGCCTGGCTGGGGCAATGCCCGCTGGTTCCCTATACGCCGCTTGCCCAACGGATTCAACACGGCGACCTCGTTCGATATCACCTTGACCTTCGAGAACGGATCGTCGATCGTGACGACTCCCGGTGCGAACGGGATCGTACTGCAGGGTGAACGGGGCCGCATCTTTGTCATTCGAGGCAGAATCACAGGCAGACCGATCGAAAAGCTGACGCCAGCGGACCGAAACCATTTCGCGGAAGAGGTCATCCGATCTCGACTTATACACCCAGCCTGGTAGCCCCAACGTTGCAAAAAAGCAGGACCGATTGGCAATCCGTCCTGCGAGTGAGCTTAGCACCGTTCGAGAAATAACTGTCCAATGTCCCCTCGCCCCTCGTGGGAGCGGGCAGGGTGAGGGGGCAGAAAGTGCGTCAGTTATTTCTCGAACGGTGTTTGATGCAACGTTGGGTCTACTGAGGACCGTAAGCTTCCTGGAACAAACGGTGCGCAGCGGCGGCCTCTTCGGCAGATTGCTGAGCGTCCGCGGCGGCAGCGGCCGTTTGCTCCGCCGCCTGGGTCTGTGCGGCTGCGGCTTCCTGAGAGGCTCGCCTGACGGCACTTGACATCGCCGAATCTAACTCGCTCTGGAATTCAGCCAGTTCCGCCTGCAACTTTTCGGTCGCTTCGGCCAGTTCTGCGGCCTTCTCGGCTTGACGGCGTGTCTGTTCAGCAGCCTGAGCCAATTGTTCCGCCGCCTGATCGAAGGCATCCTTCTCGATCTCGGCAAACATGACGGCCGCTCCCGCTAGAATGACCTCCTGCTCGGCCCACTCAGCCGCCTCTTGATATTCTGCCAGTTTTTCATTGGCAGCCTGCTTTTCCCCTGCGGCTTTCTCTGCCGCCGCCTGATCGCTCTCGGCCTGTTCGGCTGCCGATTTTGCCGCGGCCGCCTTTTCTGCTGCGTTCTGATCCGCCTGCTGTTTGGCCGCTTGAGCCTCCTGCAAGGCCTGTTCGCTCGCAGCGACATGAGCGGCCATCTTTTCGACTTCTGCGGCAAGCTGATCACGATCGGCCTCCGCTTCGACTTGCCGGGCTTTGGCTTGCTCCACCGCTTGCCCGGCCTGAGTCCGAGCTTGAGCGGTTTGCTCGACAGTCTGTTTCTTTGCAGCGACCTGTTCCTGGACCTGGCCATGTTGCTGGCGAGCGGCTTCGATTTCCGCTTGAGCGACCTCCAGCCGCTGGCGTGCGGCCTTCAACGCTTCGGCCTGTTCCTCGTTTGGTTGCTCCTGATCGGCGACCTCTGCTTCCAGCTTCTCGACATCCGCCTTGGCCTGGTCGACGGCCTTTTGGTCCTCGCTCACCTTGGCTTCCGCCTCGGAAAGCTGGGCTTCGGATGCTGCGAGGTCCGAAGCTGCCTTTTCGGCGGTTGTGGTGGCTTCCGCCTGTTCTTGTATTGCTTGCGTGGCGCCAGCCACTGTCTCCGCTACCCGCGTTTGGGCCGCGACCAACTTTTCCGTGGCCTGCTGGTGAGCAGTTCGTTGTTCGGACAGGCGATCGTCGGCCTGTTGGGCAGCCGCAGCCATCTGTTCTGCGTTTTGCATCGCCGCTTGGCTCTGAGTCTGAGCTTCAGCGGCAGCTTTGTCGGACGCTTCTTTCGCTTGTAAGGCTGCTTCCAACGCTTGCGTCTTCTGCGCTACGACCTTCTCAGCTTCCTCAAGGCTGGCCAACACTGGTTGCGCAGCAGTCTTGGCCGCTTCCAGCGTTTGCTGAGCTTCCTCCAGAACCATGGCTAGGGTGGGTGGGTTGGAGCGTAGCAGGGCGACTTGTTCGCCGTCAGCAGCGTCCCAGAGCCGGAGTTCGCCGGACCAGTCCCCGCCGAGCACTCGATTTCCATCGTGGGTAAAAACGCTTTGCAACGCCGTTTCGGCAAAGGCGGGGTAGGTCCTGAGCGCATTGCCCTCAGCCGCCCAAGTTTTGACGGTTCTGTCTCGCCCCGACGTGACCATCTGGCCATCGTGCGTGAAATGAACGCTCATCACGCCCCCATCGTGCGCGTTGATGTTCCGGACAGTGCTACCTTCGTTCATCTCCCACAATTTGACCGTGCCATCCGCGCTACTGCTGGCCAACACGTTGGAATCGGCCCGCCAGCTTACATCGGTCACCGCTTCGTTGTGGCCTCGTAGATCGAGCCATTGACGAGCGGTATCGGCTTCCCATACGAACAGTCCATTCGCGCGATCCGATGTCGCCAACAAGACGCCATCCGGGCTGTATTCGATCGCATAGACCCAATCGTTATGCTTCTTGATCTCATGTAACGTTTCGCCCGTTTCGGTGGAATAGATCCGAATCAGCCGTTCGGGTCCGCCCATCGCCACCTGCCGCAGATCCGGTGAGATATCGGCTGCTAGTACCACGTCCAGTTCATCGCCCAGGCGAACGATCCGTCTGCCCGTTTCGACATCATACAAGGCGACGTACCCGGAATGCGCTCCGCGGCCACCGCCCACCAACAGCACCGAACCGTCTTTGCTGAATTTCAGCACGTAGGGCTCTCCTTCCGGGAACGGCAAGATCCCCAGGTGCTCGCCCGTGTCGGAATCATACAGCACGACCTGCTTTTGTCCTCCGACCGCGATCACCGGCGCCCAGGGACTGGCGGCCACCGCGGTGACCGCACCAGGACGCTCGGTAAACACCACGGGCTGTCGCCACAAATCGCCTGGCATGGCCGGATTCTCGGGACGTTGCCCTGCAGGGGTGACGGTCAGCGCGAGCGAGGATGCCTTCTTCTTCGGCGCTTTGGACCCCAGGTTCTCTAGTGCCCCCCCTTCGATCCAAGCCCGCAAGACTTGCAGTTGCGCGTCGGCGATCCGATCCTGGCCCGGCGGCATAATGGGAGTTTCGTCGTGGTTGACAAGCGTCCACAGCCGCGAGCTGCTCGGATCGAAATTCACCACGATCTCTCCGCTACTGCCACCCTCCATCAGCGATCCGTACAGGTCGAGCGCTAATCCGCCTCGTTTTTCGTTCTGGTTGTGACAGATGAAGCATTGCTCGCGAAGGATCGGGCGCAGATGGTCATCATAAGTGACTCTTTCCGCAGCAGGTTCTTCCGGTTTCGCTTCGTCGGCCGCCGAGACAACTCCGGGTAGCAACAGGATCAATCCCGAGAACAGGACGCCAACCGCAATACGGCATCCGGAAAATCGGACAGCAACGGGCACATCGTCCTTCATCATACACTCCACAAAAGGTCAAACAGGTGGGAGGGTCAAAAGACGCCCCTCGCTGATGTCGACGGGCGCCTATGTCTTGCGCGGATCGTTAGTGATTGAACAGGAACTCGCGGGAGTTCAAAATGGCCCACATGACATCTTCCAGCCCAACTTGCACGTCCGGAGCCTCGTTCACCAGCGTCGTCAACTGCTGCAGTTCCTCGGCCGTCGGCTTTCGCGTCAAGCAGCGGATGTACAGCGTTTCGATGGCCTGTTCGGCCGTCTTGCCTTCGTCCAATAGCTTTTTGACCACACCGCCACGCTGGATCTTGCCGTGAACTGCGTCTCCGTTCAACAGATGTAAGGCCTGGGACAAGGAGGGGTCGGTCGAAGCCTCACAGGCGCAAACGGTTTCACGCGGTGCTCGACCGAACGAAGTCAGGAAGTAATTGCTGGTTGTCCCGTCGGCGATCTGAACCGCTCGAGCGCCCAGCGGCAGTCCGCGAAACTTTTCTTCTGTCTCGGTCACCTGGCTCAAGCAGTCCAACAACTGCTCGGCAGGAATGCGACGGACACCGGCATGAGCGAAATTTCGCTCGTCGTGTTCGTTGGTATCGTTCCGCACATAGCTGCGTTGGTAGGTTTCCGAGTTGCAGATGTCACGTACCATCTGTTTGAAGTCGTAATCGTACTCGACCAACCTTCTACCGAGTTCCTCGAACAGTTCGGGGTTGCTGGGCGGATTGCTGACGCGAATGTCATCGACCGGTTCGACAATCCCGATGCCGAAGAAGTGCGCCCAAATGCGATTGGCGATGTTGGTGGCAAAGTAGGGATTATCGGGGGCGGTCAGCCATTCTGCCAAGACGACTCGCCGATCCTGCCCGTTGATCTCCGGGATGTCCCCGCCCAGAAACTTCGGTTGCATCACGCGGCCTCCGACCGGATGCTGCGTATTGCCGCTTCCCCGATTAAAAACGATCGTCTCGCGATAGTCCTCGCCCGTCTTCCTGCCGATTTGCGAGAAGAAGGCGGCAAAGCTGTAGTAATCATCCATCGTCCATCGGTCGAACGGATGGTTATGGCATTGGGCACATTGAGTCTGGAAGCCCATGAAGACTTGAGCGACGTTTTCGGCCGTCTGTAAGGTATCCCGCTCGATCTGATAAAAGTTGGTCTCCGGTTGATCGAAGGTACCCCCGGACGCACCTAGCAGTTCGCGGACCATCTCATTGATGGGGACTTCGTTGGCGATCTTGTCGGTCAACCAACTGCTGTACAGGAACATGGATTTGTAGCTGACGTCGTTATCGGATTTCACCATGAGCAACTCGGCCCACTTCATCGCCCAGATTTCGACGAATTCCTTCTGTTCCAGCAACCGATCGATCAACTTGGCTCGTTTGCCCGGGTCGTCATCCGCCACGAAATCATGGTACTGTTGCTCGGTCGGCAACGATCCGGTGATATCGATCGTGGCTCGACGCAGAAACTCTTCATCAGTGCAGATCTCGCTGGGCAAAATTCGCAATCGTCGCAGCTTGTCACCGACCAATTCATCGATGTAATTCCCCGTGATCTCCGGTGGGGTATAGTCCAGTTCGGCTGGCAGGATCAGCACTTGGCTGCCGACCGTCTCCGTATCGTAACGGCTCATCACAAACGATTCGCCTCGAGCCGCTGCGGTGACCAACCCATCGTTGTCGATGGGCGCCGAGTTATCGTTACTGGTCATGAAGACCGCCAGATCGGAGACGTCACGGTCCGTTCCGTCGCTGTACGTCGCTCGAGCGATAAACTGCTGAGTGGTTTCCGCGCCTTCGATCACGGCACGCGGCGGGAAGATTTCGACTTTCGTCACTTGCGGCGGCGTGCCTTCATCCATGGGAACGCCCGCTTCGATCCAACGGATCAACGTGCGGGAATACTGGCTGTCGATGTCGAAAAGTCTTCCGCCCGTATGCGGGACGGCGCCTACCGACTTTTCGATCAACAGGCTGGCTTCTGGCCGAGCCAGATTGATGCGCCGAGCCCCTTCCTGCCGAGTCAGGTTTTGGTAGTCGGTGGCCGGATCGAAGCCAAACAGCGACAGAGCGAAACCGTCCTTGCCTCGGGAAGCCCCGTGGCAACCGCCCGAGTTGCATCCGGCACGCATCAGGACGGGCATCACATCCAGATGAAAACTGACCGGCCGTTCGACCGTGGCTTCGACCACTTCGATCGATGCCTGGGCTTGATGGCCCTGATATTCGACGACCAATTTTGCCGATCCATCGGCGACCGGATAGAGCGTATGATCATCCAGTCGGGCAACCCCTTCTTCACTCAACTTGATCTCCGCATCGCCCGTGATATCCAGCGTCACACCGTCATCGCGACTGGCAACAACGATCACCCGCTGGTAATCCCGTTGGGTGTTCAGGTGGACATCCGGCGGGTAAACATCGATACGAATCACTTCGGCGGCCGGAGCAACGGCACACCACAACATCCACAGGCCCGTGATCCAAAAAAATGGCGTTTTCACCTCAAGTCTCCTTGATTGATCGTTACTGCTGTTGTTCCTGTTGCCTCTGCAACCGCAACTGTTCCAAACGGCTCAATCGCTTCGGCGCTTCGGCTTTGGGTTTCGGTTCTGCGGGCGCCGGTTCAGCGGCGGGAGCGTCGACCTTGGGCGGCAACGGTTCATCGACCCGCAGTTCACCGGTTCCTTGCGTGTAGAT
>SKVE01000784.1 GCA_007129635.1 Planctomycetaceae bacterium | reverse complement strand
TAGAATTCGTCTTCGGCCGAATCGGAGAGTCCTTCGGTGCTGCGGCGAGTCATCTCCCATTTCAGCCCGGTGGGGAACCCCGCTCCGCCGCGGCCTCGCAGCCCCGACTGTTTGATCCAGCCGATCACCTCGTCCGGTTCGCTATCCAGCGTTTTGGCCAAGGCTCGGTACCCGCCGTGACGCAGGTAGTCGTCCAGGCTCAACGGATCGATCCGGTTGTTGTTCAGCAGCAGTCGCCGTTCCTGATGGGCGTAGAACGGTACCTGGTCCTTGTCGGCGATCCTGGCGCCGTTCTCGCCCGGCACCTGGTACAGCAACCTTTCCAACAACTGGCCTTGGACCACACACGTCTCCAGCAACTCGGCGGCATCCTCCGGCTTGACGCGGCAGTACAGGATTTCTCGGCCATCGCGGCGCACGACCACCAGCACTTCCTGGGCGCAGAAGCCATGGCAGCCGGTCAGCTTCAAATCAACCTGGCGGAACAGGTCTCGCCGATCCATTTCCGCCGCGATGGCGTGGTAGACGTCTCTGGCCCCGGCCACGAAGCCGCAGGTGCCGCCCGAGACGATCACTACCGGGCGATCCGCGTCGTGCTGGTCCTGCAGTTGCTGGATGCGATCGAGCAGTTGTTCGGCCGATGCGAAGACGGGTACCTTTTTTGGCTGGCCGTTGCCCGAGATCCCGGCCGCCGCAGCGTGGTCGTGGTCACAGCCGCTGGCCTGGCAGCACGCGGCTTTTTGCTCTTCGGGCGGCGGCAGGTCGTCGACGTTCTTGATCAGCCGCGCGGCCGCATCGGTGGTCAGGTTGGCGTAGTAGCGCCCATCGACCGTCACGACCGGCCCGATGGCGCAGGTTCCCAAACAATTGACCGTCCCGTAGGTGAACTTGCCGTCCGGCGTGGTCTCACCGGGCTCGACGCCCAATTCCTGCTCCAACGTTTGCATCAGCCGCGGCGCCCCACGGACATAGCAAGCGGTGCCCGTGCAGACGCACACATGATGCTTGCCGGGCGGGGACAGCTTGAACGACTGGTAGAACGTGGCCAGGCTGTAAAGCTGTGTGAGCGGCACGTTCAGGTCCGCGCTGATCTTCTCGACCACCTCGCGAGGCACGTAGTGGAAACGGGCCGAGACTTCCTGCAACAGTTCGATCAGCCCTCCGCCGCCGGCCTTGTGTTTGACCAACAGCTCGTCAACTTCGTGCAGATTCACGTTCTTCATGCTCTCCCTCGATATGAAAATGCCAGCGTTTGGTAGCGTCAAAGGTGTGGTTGCGGACCATGCTCTCGACCACCTCCAGGAAGTCGGGGATCCTTAACCCCATGTCTTCCTTGACCTTGACCTGACACGCCAGTCGTAATCCATCGGTCAACTCGCGACGAGACAGAAAAGGCGTCTCAGTCGGCAGCACCGGCCCGCCTCCCTCGGTCACGCTGACCTTGCAGTAACCACAGGAACCCTTGCCGCCGCAGGCCGCCGGCACCTCGATCCCGGCATCCTGCAGCACGGCCAGCAGCGTCTGACCACCGTTGAATTCCATTTCGCGGACCTCGTCCCCCTCCTGGACTCGCAGCCTGCAAACACCATAGTTGACCAGCAAGCGTTCGGCGACCGACAACAAGATCGCCAGCGCAGCCAAGACGCCCGCCGATACCAGAATCGCCGAGACGTAAATCATGGTCATTTCCCCTCGTGTTGCAAGGTACTCACAAAAACGCGCCGGGCTCGGAGATCCCGGCCCACGTGTGTCCGTTTCCTAACGGCTGCAACCAAAGTAGGTTGGGTCTCCGACCCGACCCGACCCGACCCGGTCGGGACAGAGTCCCAACCTACGAAGATGCTCGCACCGTGCGCGCATCTTACAGCCGAAAGCTCTGAAAGCCATTTATACTCCCATCCCCCCGAATCCCATGAAGGCCAACGCCATGATCCCGGTCAGGATCATCGTGATGGCGACGCCGCGGAACGGACCCGGCGGATCGCTGTAACCCATCCGCTTCCGCAACCCGGCCAGCAGCACGATCGCCAACAGCCAGCCGATCCCCGAACCGAACCCGAACGCGATCGTCTCCAGCAAACTGTACTCGTCGATCACCATGAACAACGACGCACCCAGGATCGCACAGTTGACGGTGATCAGCGGCAGGAAGATGCCCAGCGCATAATACAACGTGGGACTGAACCGCTCGATGAACATCTCGACGAACTGGACGCAACCCGCGATCACGGCGATGAAGATGATCAACATCAGGTGCTGCAGGCCCAACGGCACCAGCAGGTAATGATAGACGAAGTAGTTGACGATGATCGTTCCGGTCAAGACGAACGTCACGGCAAAGCCCAACCCGAAGGCCGTGCTGATCTGCTTGGAGCAGCTCAGAAACGAGCACATGCCCAGGAACTTTGCCAGCAGGATATTGTTCGTCAGGGCCGCGGTCAGAATAATCGCCAGCAGTGTTGGTGATTCCGGCATCGGTCAGCTCCCTTGCACATCTTTTTGTTGCAGCCAATTGAACAAGGCGATCAAGAACCCCATCACGACAAAAGCACCCGGGGCCAGCACCATGACCAGGTTCTTGGTGTACCAATCGGGATGCAGCACGACATAGCCCAACAAGGTCCCTTCGCCCAGCAGTTCGCGGAAGAAGCCCACGATGGCCAGGATAGTGGTGAACCCGATCCCGGCAGCCAACGCGTCGACGATCGCCAATTGCGGTTTGTTCTGCATCGCAAACGCCTCGGCACGCCCCAGCACGATACAGTTGGTGATGATCAACCCGACGTACGGCCCCAACTGCCGGGACATCTCCCAGTAAAAGGCCCGCAGGAACTGGTCGATCAGGATCACGAACGTGGCGATGATGGCCACTGAAGCGATCAGCCGGATGCGGCGAGGCGTCGTGTGGCGGAGCAAGGACAGCATGAACGTCGAGCCCACGCAGACGAAGATCATCGCCGCGCCCATCACCAGCGAATTCTCCAAGCGCGTGGTGACTGCCAGCGCGGGGCAGATGCCCAGCGTCTGGACCGCGACCGGGTTGCTGGTCCACGACGTTTCTTTGAAGATCGCCCGACCCTTGCCGTCGCAGAACCCTTTGCCGCAACCCCCGCAGCCTTCCGCTCCAGCGGTTGGATCCAATGGGGCCGTACTCATCATCGCACCTCCTGAATCTGTCGAGCCAAATCGCGCATCAAATCGCCGACTCGGTCACACGTGATCGTCGCTCCGGAAATACCATCCACCTGCCACGGCCCGTCCGCACCGCTGCTGACAACCTGCAGAGCCGGCCTTCCGTCCTCGTCCGTCAACCGCTTGCCGCGAAACTGGTCCAAGAAACTGTCATGAGAGATCTCCGCGCCCAGTCCCGGCGTCTCGTTATGGTCATGGAACGTGACGCCGCGGATCGTATCCCAGTCCGGCTCTAAGGACACGAAACCGCGGATCGGCCCCCACAAGCCTCGTCCCACCACATCGACGGCCACCAGTTCCGGTTCGGCCTGAGGGTCGTCCCCGACCAGGAAATACACGGTCAGCGAGTCCTTCGTTTCGCGCCGCACCCGCTGCTCGAACACCTCGGTCAGCTCCTCGGCTCCGGCCCGCGGCCCGACCGGGATCTCCAGCACGGCCAAGATGTTGCGCATCTCGTCGGCTCGCTGGTTGGCCTCGCGATACGGAGCGGTAAACTCCGCCGCAGCGGTCAGCAGCCCGGCACAGATCGCCCCGACCGTCACGGCATATCCCAAGGTGTACAAGTTATCCTTCACGCTGCAGCCTCCGCACTCGCAACCCGATGAAAACCTCGTCGATTAACGGACTGGCCATGTTCCCCAACAGGATGGCGAACATCACGCCCTCGACCCAGCCGCTGAAATTACGGATCACCACCACCAGCACGCCGATCAGGATGCCGTAGACCCACTTTCCACTGTTGGTCGTCGGGCTGGTGACCGGATCGGTCGCCATGAAGAAGGCGCCCAGCATCAAACCGCCCGTCAACAGATGCCACAGCGGCGGACCAAACCGGCTGGGATCGCTGATCTGCAAGACGGCCGATAACACGAACACCGCGCCCAGGATGCCCGCCACGTTTCGCCAGTTCGCCACCCGCACCAGGCACAGGAAAACCCCGCCGATCAAGATCGCCAGGGCCGACGTCTCGCCGGCGCTGCCGCTGATGCTGCCCAGCAAACAGTCCCACAAACCGGCGAACTCGCCCTGCTTGCCCAACGCCAAGGGCGTCGCGCCCGAAATCGCATCGGTATCTGCCACGGTGATATAGTCCGTCAACCGGCCCCAGCCCCAGTCGCCGGGAATGACGTAGCCCGAAGCCAAGGGCGCCGGATAGGCCACGGCCAAGAACGCTCGGCCGACCAGCACCGGATTGAACAGATTACGGCCCGTCCCGCCAAACACCTCCTTGCCCACCAGCACGCCGAACACCACGCCCACCGCCACGATCCACAACGGCGTCGTCGGCGGAACGACCAGCGGGAAGAGAAAGCCCGTGACGAAGAACCCTTCGTGGATTTCCTTCTTGCGGAGGATAGCGAACGCCACCTCGACGATCCCCCCGGCGATGTACGAGACGGCCATCATCACGATGATCCGCGAGCCGAAAAAATACACCGAGGCCAGGAAAGCGGGCAACAATGCGATGATCACCATCATCATGAACCGCTTGCTATCGATCGGATCACGCGCGTGCGGCGCCAACTC
>SKVE01000897.1 GCA_007129635.1 Planctomycetaceae bacterium | reverse complement strand
TGATGGATCAACTGCCTCACGCGATCTACTTCAAGGACGCGCAAAGCCGGTTTCTGCGAATCAACCGCGCGTTGAGCGACACGTTTGGGCTGGCCAGTCCCAACGAGGCGGTGGGCAAGACGGATCGAGATTTCTTTACCGCCGAACATGCCGAACGAACGATCAGCGACGAGCAACGCATCGTGCAGACGGGCCAATCGATCATCGATCACGAGGAAAAGGAAACGTGGCCGGACGGACGAGTCACCTGGGCTTTGACCACCAAAATGCCCTTATATGACGAAAACGGTCAGATCACAGGCACCTTCGGCTTGTCGCGTGACATAACCGAACAGAAACGGGCGGCCGAGGCATTACAGGCGGCCAAGGAGGCGGCGGAAGCGGCCAGTCGGGCGAAGAGCAGTTTTCTGGCGAACATGAGTCACGAGATTCGCACGCCGTTGAACGCGGTGATCGGCATGAGCGATCTGTTGCTCGACACCCATTTATCCCCGCAGCAGCATGAGTTCTTGGCGATTGTGCGAGATGCGGGCGAATCGCTGCTGACCGTGGTCAACGACATCTTGGATGTGTCAAAGATCGAGGCGGGAAAACTGAACTTGGAGAATGCTCTGTTCGATCTATGGGAGCATGTTGGCGACACCATGAAGTCGTTTGCGGGTCGAGCCGATCAGCGCAAGCTGGAGTTGGCGTGCCGTATCCATCCTGATGTACCGCGGCTGGTCTTCGGCGACGCCAGCCGATTGCGCCAGATCATCGTGAATCTGGTCGGCAACGCGCTGAAGTTCACCGAACAGGGCGAAGTGGTTTTAGAAGTCCAACGGGAAGGGCGCACAGACAAAGAAGTCGCCTTGCATTTCATCGTTCGTGACACGGGAATCGGCATCCCGCCAGATCGGCAAGCTGCGATTTTTGAAATGTTCGAACAGGCCGATAGCAGCTCGACGCGACGTTACGGTGGCACCGGACTAGGGCTGACGATCTGTCAACGGCTGGCTGATCTGATGGGCGGTCGCCTCTGGCTGGAAAGCCAAACCGGCAACGGTAGCCGTTTCCATTTCACCATCCGTTTGGGCATCCGACAGGAATTGATGACCAGGCCGCCTCAGGCCGAGCTGGCTGGCTTGAGCGGGATGCGAGTTCTGGTGGTCGACGACAACGCCACGAACCGCCGGATCCTGCAAGAGGTACTCGGCGGCTGGCAACTGCAGCCTGTCCTGGCATCCAGTGCCGCTCAGGCGCTCGATCAGTTGCAGCAAGCCCAAGCCGATGGACAACCGTATCGGTTGATGCTAACCGACGTGCAGATGCCCGAGGCCGATGGTTTCTCGCTGGTCGCACAGATCCGTTGCGATCCACGAATCCCTTCTCCGGCGATCGTCATGTTGACATCCGGAGATCAAACCGAAGACCTAGCTCGCTGCCAGGAACTGGGCATCGCGGCGTTTCTGATCAAGCCGGTGAAGCAGTCCGAGCTATTCGAAGCGATTCTGACGGCGCTGGGCGTCGGCCACGTCCAGCAGGCCTCGCATCCGGCGACGCCGGTCATCCCGCCCAGTTCCCGTTCGCTACGGATCCTGTTGGCCGAGGACAGCCGTGTGAACCAGAAGCTGGCCGTATCGTTGCTCAAACGATTGGGCCACGAGACGACGGTCGTCGAAAACGGGCGGGAAGCCGTCGAAGCCGCCGAGTCGGGCACGTTCGATCTGATCCTGATGGACGTCCAGATGCCCGAAATGGACGGACTGGAGGCCACGCGGCAAATACGCCGTCACGAGCAGCAGCACACCCCGATCCTGGCGATGACCGCCCACGCCCTGAAGGGCGACCGCCAGCGCTGCCTGGACGCTGGCATGGACGGCTACATCGCCAAACCCGTCCGCCTGAAAACCCTGGCCGACACCATCAACGCCACGATTGGCGGTTCCACCTGATCAGAAGGCAATGCCAGCTCGCAGCAAAACGGTATCGTCGGGCCTGAACGTTTCGGGCTCACTGGCGAAGCGGATCTCGCGGGAGAAGACGTAGCCGACTTCGACGTGGAACCCGGCGCCCCCGTTCATTTTGCGTTCCCAGCCCAGCGAAATGCGCCAATCGAGCAGCCCCAGTTTATCGCGACTGCCGTCCGGCTGGACGATGGTCCAGTCATTGCCACCAAACCCGCCCGCGACATAGATCCAATGTTCGAAGCCCAGTCCCCAGGCCGTGCGACGAGCCAGCTTGGCGCGAGGAAAGATCAGATCCAGACTCAGGTCTGGATTTGGGTTGATGATCAGACCAGCCGCAGGAATCCACCGGTTGGCCATCCGATTGGTGTAAACGGTGCCCAGGACCAGTTGCAGCCGATCGGGGATCCAGTCGTAACGCAGCAAGGCACGACCTGTCAGCCGGAACGAGTCATCCCAGCCGTCTTGGAAGTCGCTGTACCAGCCGGGGGCGACCGCCAGGATCCCGGTGGTTCGCGGTCCAAACTTGGGAAGCCACATCAGGTCCAGCCACAGGCCGTACAACTCCGAGGGCAATACCACGTAGGCAGGTTGGTCGACAAAGTCGACCGAAAGGGTCGGCGTCAAGATCAGCGGCGTCTTCGTCGTGGGGGCCGGCAGGGCAAACGCGGCAAACAGCTCTGTCTCCAGAATCCCCAGACCATCCGATCCGTCCGGAACGATCCCCGTGGTGGTGAACGACAGCTTCTGGAAGAAGCTCTGCTTGTAAGCCGACAGATGAGGTTCCGTTGAGGCCAGTACATCCTCTGGCAATAGGAATTCAGCCGGATCGCTGGCCAAGAGATATTGCGGTGCACCCGTTTCGAACAGCCCCTGATCCAAAGGTGTTGTTTCCATCGGAGGCAGGCGTCCTTCGCGAAACGGAGCCTGCGTTTGCCCAGGGGCAGGCAGCACCAGCCCAACAAACCACAACAAGCAGAAGATAGGCGTGACCTGGCGAGGCTCCATCAACGACACTTCCTGTCTCGGGCGATTCGGGATCGTTGCAACGAATAGGGAGTCGACTTGGTCGAACAGTTAGAACGCCAGACCGCCGCGAAGCATGAACGTTTCGCCAACCGAATAGCTTTCGGCAGGGAAGGCAACCAAGACGACCTCTCGTTCGAAAACGTAACCGACTTCTAAAAAGGCGTTGCGTTTTCCTCGCGTGGCGCTGCCGGCTTGAGTGAATTCAAGGCCCACGAAGACGCGCATGTCATTGATGTCCATCAGCGTCGGCGCCGGCTGCAGACCGGGCATCACGGGATCGGAATCATCCAGGCGGATGTGCCACACGCCGCCGCCATACTCGCCGCCGATATACCACCACAAATCGCGAGTCCCCAACGTGGTCAGGTAGCTGGCCAGCTTGGGTTGCGGGAAGTAGATATCGAAGTGAGTCTTGGGATTCGGCGTCCACACCACGCCGCCCGCCGGCAAAATCTTGATGTCCGCTCGGTTGATATAGTCCACACCTGCTTTGATCGCCAGATTCGGCGTCAGGTTAAAACGCAGTAGGGCCACGCCTTTGGGCCGAAACGCTTGGGAGCTGCTTTGAGCGAAATCCGAGTAGTATCCCAGGCGTCCGGCCAGTTCTACGCCGAACACCTGGTTGGGATCCGATTTCCAGCCCAAATCCAAAAAGGCGCTATAAGCTCGTGGCGGCAGGGCCACTCGAGTTCCCTCGGCTGCCGGATCCGACCACAGATGGAATCCAAACCCGGGCGAAACGTACCACGGTTGGCCGCTCCAAAGAAAATTGGGAAACGCCAAAGTGGTCGAAGTGTAAATGTCGTGGATCTGCAAATCGCCTTCGCTGCTACCGTACAGCCACGCATCACTCAATTGGAAATTCTGGAACAGCCGCATCGCCGTCGATGGCCCAAAGCCCACCGGAGCCGGCTGCTGGGGAGCACCGAACAGACCTTGGGGATACAGCGTGGGCGGTGCTTGTGCGCCGAATCCCGAAAAAGCGGGCGGTTGAGTGGTAAATTGCCCCGGAGGCTGGCCATAATAGGGTTGCTGGGGTGTGGCAGCTCCAGGCGTCCCGAAGGTGGTTCCCGCCGGCGGACTTAACAGCGACGGTGGCTGCAACGACGCGTTGGGTTGCGTCGAGTACGGATCGTAGGTGGGCGGCTGGAGCGTCGTTGTGGGACCCATGATGTTGCCGGGCGGGATGGTCGTCATCCCGGGAGTACCCGTCAAGGGTGCCGGATTCCCGCTGGTCCCCCACTGAGCGCTGCTCGTATTGGCCAAGAATGCCCCAAGAAGGACGGTCAACAAGCCGCTCGATATTTGGCGAATTCTTGGTAACACGGGCTCAAGCCATGGTGAATCAAATGTCGATAGGGATAAGTTACGGAGCGAGGGGTTAACTAACAGGATGCGTTTTTCCGGTCAAGAGCGTTTCTCGAATCTTCCCCTGCTTCTTCTGCTAGCTGTCGACTTGTCGAAATCCCCACCGCAGTTTACAGTGACCGGACCAGCAGGCGGCGGCAGCCCTCGAAAAACGCTGCCAAGCTGAAGTGCTGCTGGCGTCGACACCGTCCCCTTCCCCACGAGGTATTACAGGCAAATGACCCGAATCCTAATCCAGAATGGCCGAGTGATCGATCCCAGCCAGGAAATGGACCAGATGATCGATCTGTTGGTGGAAGATGGCAAGATCGCAGGTTACGAAGGCCAAGCGGATCAGGTCGATCAGGTGATCGATGCCACGGGCAAGATCGTCGCTCCCGGA
>SKVE01000340.1 GCA_007129635.1 Planctomycetaceae bacterium | reverse complement strand
CACGTTATAGTAGCGCACTTGCCGAATGGGATTCTTTGCGAAGGAACGTTTTGCGAGCTACGTCTCGCTTCGTGCCACCTGAATGAGCTGACAATCGAAACAGAAACGCGGTGGCCCGCCCACGCGCCGCTTTTTCCGGTGAGATCGAAATCTATGGATCGGAATCATCAACAGGCTCTGTATCGCGCCATGTTTACATCTCGGCGGATCGACGAGCTTGAGCACGAGATCACCAATCGCGGCGAGGCTTTTTTCCACGTGCCGGGCAGTGGCCACGAGTCGATGGCTGCCTTGGCTTTGCACCTGACCCCCGACGATTGGTTGCACTGTCACTATCGCGACAAGGCCCTATTGATTGCCAGGGGCATCTCGCCTCGATCCCTGTTCGACAACCTGTACTGCAAGGACAGTTCCAGTTCACGTGGGCGGCAGATGAGTGGGTTTTGCAGCGACCCACAGTTGCATGTGTTGAGCATGGTGACGCCGGTCGGCAACAATGCGTTGCAGGCGGTTGGCGTGGCGGCCGCGATCCGCGACCAGCCGTCGCGACCTTTGGTTTACTGTGGCGTGGGGGATGGGACGACGCAACAGGGCGAATTCCTGGAAGGTTGTGCCGAAGCGGTTCGCAGCCGATTGCCGGTGCTGCTGGTCGTCCAGAACAACCGCTATGCCATCTCGACGACCACCGAGGGCCGCACGTTCTACTCGTTGAGCGATGGCCGAGCTGACAGTTTTTGGGGGATACCGATTCGCTATGTCGATGGCAGAGACCCGTTCGCTGTTTATGAAGCGTTCGGGCAAGCGGTGGGCGAGATCCGCCAGACGCGTGGGCCGGCGCTGATGGTGGTCGACTTCGAGCGACTTTCCAGTCACACCAACGCGGACGATCAGACGATTTATCGCCCAGCCGCAGAGCTGGAAATCGGCCGACGCGCGGGCGATCCGCTGACCAGGTTTCGAGCCTGGTTGTTGGAACATGGGTGGACGGAGGGTCAACTGGCGGAGATCGAGGACCAGGTTCAGCGGCAACTGGACCAGGCCGAGGAAGCGTCGGCGTTGGGTGCTGATCCGGAACCGGTGTTCGATGCCAAGAAGCCCCTCCGCGTCGAATTGACTCATCCATCCCGTGAACAGCGCGGTTCGGAGCAAGGTCTGCAATTGATCATGCGGGACGCGATGCGGGCCGTGCTGCGGGATAAACTGAGTACAGATCCACGCGTCGTACTGTTCGGCGAGGACATCGAGGACCCCAAGGGCGACGTCTTTGGCGTCACCAAGGGATTGAGCACCGAATTTCCGGGGCGGGTGTTGAATTCCGCCTTGTCAGAAGCGACCATCTTGGGCACCGCGATCGGGCGGGCGGTCGCCGGTCAGCGGCCAGTCGCGTTCATTCAGTTCGCCGATTTCATGCCGCCTGCGTATAACCAATTGACCACCGAATTAGCCACGATGTTCTGGCGGACTGGCGGACAGGTTAATGTGCCCGTGATCGTCATGATCGCCTGTGGTGGATATCGGCCCGGTTTGGGGCCTTACCATGCACAGACGCTCGAGTCGGTGCTCGCTCATACGCCAGGCTTGGACGTGTTCATGCCCGCGACCGCCTGTGACGCCGCGGGCCTGCTGAACGCCGCTTTTCAGTCGGAGCGGCCCACGGTGATCCTGTATCCGAAGAGTTTACTGAACAATCCCGAAGCGACCACGTCGGCGGACGTCGACCGCCAGTTCATCCCGATCGGCACGGCTCGAAAGGTTCGCGGCGGCCGCGATCTGACACTGGTCGGTTGGGGCAATACCGTCCAGCTATGCGGTCGCGTGGCCCTTGCCCTGGAATCGATCGGGGTGGAAGCCGAGGTGATCGATCTGCGGTGCATCTCGCCGTGGGACCAGCAGACGATCGTGGCGTCGGCGGAAAAGACCGCACGTCTGATCGTCGTCCAGGAGGACAATCACACCTGCGGACTGGGGGCCGAGATCCTGGCCACCGTCGCCCAGCAGACTCGGGTTCCCGTGGCGATGCGTCGAGTCACTCGGCCGGATACTCATATCCCCTGCAATTTCGTCTGTCAGATGCAGGTCATGCCCTCGTTTCAGCGCGTGCTGGCCACGGTGGCTGAGTTGATGAATCTGGACCTATCCTGGGTCCAAAAGCCCCTGGTCGACGACGGGATGCATCTGGTCGAGGCCATCGGCTCAGGACCATCCGACGACACCGTCGTGGTGGTCGAATTGCGAGCCGAGGTCGGCAGTCAGGTCCAGCGTGGCGAGGTGTTGGCGTCGTTGGAAGCGACCAAGAGTGTGTTCGAACTCACCTCGCCCGTCTCGGGAGTCCTGGAACAGATCTTGGTCGCTGAAGGTGACGTGGTCGATGTGGGCACGCCGATCATGCGAATCAACACGGGGCAAACCAGCCGCCGGCCCAAGCCCATCACGCAAGAAACCTGCGGCACCCCTGTGCTCAGCCGACGCGCCATCACGGGCACGTTGCACCTGCCCGCCCAATACCAGCAGCGGCGGCCCTTCTTCGTCGGCATGTCGTCGGTGTCCACGGTCACCGGCAGCCGTCTGGTAACCAACAGCGAACTGCTGACCCCCGATCGCATGAAGAACTTGAACGGCATGTGTGCCGAGGACATCATCCGGCGGACCGGCATCGAAAGCCGTATGTGGGCCACCGCGGGCGAAGACGCCGTCAACATGGCCGTCCAAGCCTGTTGGCAACTGATGGACCAACAGCACTTGATCGTCGATGATCTGGATCTGGTCATCTGCAGCACGACCAGCCCGACCACGGTCACCCCTTCGATGGCTTGCCAGATCCTCAATTCGTTGTGCCGGGGCAAGAGCGAAGTCATGACGCAGGCCTACGACATCAACGCCGCTTGTTCGGGATATCTGTACGCGCTGCAGTCTGGCTTCGACTACCTGCAGAGCACCCCGCACGGACGAGTCTTGATCGTCACGGCCGAAGTCCTTTCACCGCTGTTAGACCCCGAAGATTTCGACACGACCATCCTGTTTGGCGATGCTTCGTCGGCTACCATCCTGTACGGCGAAGCGCACCTCGACCGAGCTCGAGCCCGCTTATATCGGCCGGATCTGGCAGCCAAGGGCGAAGATGGAAGCACCTTGACCGTGCCGTTGCTGCACGACGGCTACATCCAGATGAAGGGACGCAGGGTCTTCAGCGAAGCCGTGCGTTCGATGGTCGCCAGCCTGAATCGCGTCTGCGACCGCGAGCACATCCAGGTGAGCGACTTGAAAATGGTCATCCCGCACCAAGCCAACCAGCGGATCATCGATGCCATCCAGGAACGGATCGGCGTCGACGTGTTCAGCAACATCCGCCGCTACGGCAACACTTCCTCGTCCAGCATCCCGCTGTGCTTGACCGACGTCTTGCCGGGGGCCGCTGCGGGAGATCGGATCGGACTTTGTGCCTTCGGCGGTGGCTTCACGTTCGGGGCCAGCATCCTGGAAGCCAGTTAGAGTCTTCGGTCAGAAAATGCGGGCCCCCTGCTACGCCTGACATTTTTTCTCGGACAGGGTATAATGCGGGCAGTGCGAGTCTGGATGATCTGCCAAAGACGTTGGACCCGCCCCGTGTCACCTCCAAGAGCAGCTTCCTTTAGGAGAACACCATGTTTGTTATCATCGAGACTGAAGATGGGTTGACGATCGAACCGCAACCGGCAGGATGCACGGCAGAGGATGTCGCCATCCGTTGTAATGGTACGGTGGCGGACGAAGGTACGTACGTAGATTTTGACCAGGCCCAGGATGCGTTGATCGCCTTGCAGCAAGACAACTTTGACGAGAGTGAAGCCGAAGGACGCCTTTGATGATCTTGCAGTTGCAGAACGTGAAGAAAAGCTTCCGGGAGCCTGATGGACACCGGCTACCCATCTTGAACGTGCCGCGATTCTCCGTGGAACGAGGCGAGCAGATGGTGCTGGTGGGCCCCAGCGGCTGCGGAAAAACCACCCTGCTGCATGTGATCGCTGGGATCAGCCGAGCCGATTCAGGCGTGATCCGAATCGACGGCATCGACATCGCTCAATTGTCCGAAGCGGCTCGGGATCGCTTCCGAGCCGCTCGTATTGGGTATATTTTTCAAACCTTCAACCTGCTGCCTGGATTCTCTGCGTTGGAAAACGTCATGCTGGGCATGACCTTTGCGCGGGGACGCAAGGACCGTTCGCGTGCCGAGGGGTTGATCGAACGAGTCGGGCTGTCAAGTCGAGCCACCCACAAACCGTCCGCATTGTCGGTCGGCGAACAGCAACGAGTCGCCGTGGCTCGAGCTTTGGCCAATCGGCCTTCTTTGATCCTAGCCGATGAGCCGACCGCGAATGTCGATCGAGGCAACCAGCAACAGATTGTCGAACTGATTCGCGAGACGTGTCGCGAGGAACGCGTGACCCTCGTGCTGGTCACCCACTCGTTGGAGGTCTCCGAACAGTTCGATCGAGTCGATCGGCTGGAGAGCATCAACCAGCCGAACGTCGCTGCCTAACGCGGCCGTCGACCGCAACCAAAGTAGCACGGAATTCATTCCGTTCGGCACGGAATGAATTCCGTGCTACAGGATGCGCGCATCATCCAACCGACGACTCTAACGCTCGGACCGTCGCGTCGATTGTCCATTTTTACACTGGGGATTTTGCGTCGTCCTGGTGGTTTGGAGGGATTGTTCCAGCCGTTACGAAAGTTCTGATCGTACGTGT
>SKVE01000634.1 GCA_007129635.1 Planctomycetaceae bacterium | reverse complement strand
GAAAATGCGTTTGCATGAAGGATCGGCTTGGCTCGTGCAGCAAGAAATGCAGCGAGGGCAGCGTTCGTGAATCGAACGCTGCCCTCGGCGTTGGTCCCTGGCGTCGGGGCAGCTCGAAGGCTGCCCCGACGCGCAGTACTAAGCCTCGTCGTGAAGCGCTAGGCGGCAGCAATTGACCCAGAAACTGCTGCCCGCCAGCGTGATGCTTCGACCCAGGAGGGAGGGTTGCGTTACAATCCCGCAAAAGTAACGCGAACGACAAGGCTTCCAAAATGTCCTGCGATTTGTGCGGGGGCTGGATGCTTTCTGTTGTTGAGATTGGCGTCAGATGTTGAGCGTTTAATTACTGATTTCGTCCGAGCGACACAAGAGCGAATTGACAGGAATGTGCTGTTTTTTCAAAAGTCTCCTTTGGGGATAGCATTTAATTCAACGCAGGGACTTCCGAAGGGAACCGCAGGATGGTGGCGGGGGCAGGCGTTTCGTACTCGATCCTCGAGCCGATATCCTCCAGCCACTGCCGAGCCACATCGCGATCATCGAAAGCCAATCGCTGCCCGCCGACCATTTGGTACTGGCGATCCCCCTTGCCGGCGATCAGCACGGCGTCGCCCGGTTCGGCTTCGGCCAGCGCCCAACGGATCGCCTCGGCGCGGTCCGGCAGGATGTGCGAGCGGGCCGGACGATCGTAGCCATCGATGATGTCATGAGCGATTTGCAATGGCGACTGGTCGCGGGGATTGTCGTTGGTGATGATCCCCACATGGGCAGTCCGCTCGACGACTCGGCCCATCAGCGGTCGATTTGCCGGATCGGTGGCCGCATCCGCACCGAACACACAGATCACTCGACCCGCCGTCACACTTCGCAACGCTTTCAGCGTCACCGCTAACGAATCAGGGGTACGCGCGTCGTCGACGTAGATACCAAACGGTTGGCCGCAGCCGATCGATTGCATTCGCCCTGGCAGCCAAGTGACCGCTTCCAACCCGCGAGCCACCGTGGGCAAATCGATGCCCATCATCAGCCCGACACCGGCTGCTGCCAGACAATTGTAGATGTGATGGTCGCCGAACATGGTCGTCTGAACCGCCGCGGTCTCGTCGCCCGCGGTCAGCAAGAAAGTCTGCTCGCCGGCGCATCGGTCCACCAACGTGGCGGTCAATTCGGCCGGCATTTTCATGCCCACGGTCAGAACCGGATGGGACACGCGCCGCATCAGGTGCCGACTGGCCGGATCGTCCGCATTGGCCACCAGGAAACCATGGGGCTTCAGGTGTGCCAACAGACGGGCCTTGGCCTGGCGATAATTGCTCAACGAACCGTGCCAGTCCAGATGATCACGGCGCACGTTGGTCAACACGCCGCCGTCCAGTTCCAGACCGGCAGTATGCCGCTCGGCCAACATGCGGCTGGAAGCTTCTACCACCGCGTGGGAACATCCGGAACGCCGAATTTTCGACAACGACTGTGCTAGCAGTGAAGCCGAAGGAACCACGTCGCTGGGCGTTTGCCGCTTAGCGCCTGGCTCCCACGCCAGATCGCAAAGCACGCCCGATTTTTGACCGGCCGTTTTCAAGATCGATTCGATCAGCAGGCTGACCGTCGTCTTGCCGTTGGTTCCCGTGACTCCGATGGTCTTCAGATGATGGCTGGGCCGATCTGCTAAATGGTGGCAGATCCACCCATACGCCTCGCGGCTGTCCGGCACCACCAGCACGGGAGCCTTGACCGGCAATCGCCGTTCTGCGACCACCGCCACGGCGCCCCGCTGCAGTGCCTGCATCACATGGTCGTGTCCGTCGTAATCTGCGGTTTGCACCGCGACGTACAGGGCACCGTCTCGACAACGGCGTGGATCGCTGGTACAGGACGAGATTCGTAGATCGCGTCCCATCCAGGAGAAACTATGCGGGAAGATCTCGTTCAGGCTGACGCTAGCACTGGACTTGCGAAGTGACATATCCGCGGCCTCCTTGCCTTGGACATCTGGCGATGCAGGTTCCGAATTGGGTCATCAAGCTCGACCGCAGCCAAGCATCCTGCGATTCCTTTGCAGAACGATGGCCGAGCAGCTCGGTACGGGGCTGCTGACGAGCTTGCGTGTAATGCACGAATTCTTTACCAATTGCCCCGAAATGTCAAGGTGATTTTGGCCTCATGACCTGAAGACTTGTCGACGTGCTAAACTAAATTGGTTCCCTAAAAGCGGGGATTTAAGCTTCAGACGTGCCGGGAAAAGGGAAATGATTAGGGATCGGATGAAATCACAAGTGTCACCCAAACAGTTGGCTCGAGCCCTTCAAGTCAGCGAATCGTCGGTCAAGCGGTGGTGCGACCAGGGGGCCATTGCCACCGTGCGCACCGCTGGGGGGCACCGGCGAATAGCGATCTCGACGGTCATCGACTTCCTTCAAAAGCACGAGTATCGTTTGGTTGAACCTGAAATCCTTGGGTTGCCTGTCACCACGGGATCGACCGAACGAATGTTGGAAAGGGCTCAGCCCACCTTTCGCGAGGCCCTGTTGTGCGGCGACGAGCAGCGAGCGCGGGCGGTTGTTCTGGATCTGTTCTTGGCCAATCACGAATTGTCTGCCATCCTGGACGATGTGGTCGCATTCTCGTTGCATGAAATCGGCGAACGGTGGAGCTGTGGCGACGTCGACGTCTATCAGGAACGTCGCGCGTGCGAGATCTCGTTGCGAGTCCTGCACGAAATACGTCAAGTGCTTCCAAGGAAGGAACCGCCAGTCGGCTTGGCGATCGGGGCGACCCCTGGATCGGATCTGTATCACGTTCCCAATACCATGGTCGATCTGGTCCTTCGTCAAGTTGGCTGGGATACCCATAACCTGGGGGTCGGATTGCCTTTTGACACACTTCGCCAAGCGATCGCTCACCACCGACCACGATTGTTTTGGTTGAGCGTGTCTCATGTGGACGACAGCGACCAGTTCATCAGCGATTACGAGTCCTTGTTTTCCAGTGCGCCTCCCGAGACGGCTTTTGTGGTGGGGGGACGAGCCCTGAATGAATCCCTTCGCCGCCATCTGCATTACGCTTCGTTTTGTGATAATCTAAGGCACCTGGAGAGTTTCGCTCGGTCCCTGGCAGCCACTCCGCCCCAAGTCTCGGGTGTTGTTTCCGGTACGGTGAATGAAAATCGAGCATTTTGACATGCAATGACATGCAATGGCTCGCGCGGGTGGCGTCATGGGTCTGATTTCTCTTGCTTTTCTTTTACGGAGTCGAACTGATGGTACGCGTATTTTCGAGCTTAATCTTCACGTCGTTGTTCCTGACGACAGCATCGCTGGTTTTCGGCGAAACATCAGCGAAGTCCGATTGGCCTCAGTGGCGGGGCCCATCGCGGGATGGCATGGTGCAGACAAGACCATGGCCCGAGACCATTTCCGGCGACTCGGTCCAGCAATTATGGCGGGTCGCATTGGGGCCCAGTTATTCGGGACCGATCGTTGGCGACGGCAAGGTCTTCACGACAGAAACGGCGGATCAGAAGTGGGAGGTTGTGCGAGCCTATGAACTGTCCAGTGGCAAGCCGATCTGGGAAACTCGTTGGGAAGGGTCGATGACGGTCCCCTTCTTTGCAGCGTCCAACGGTAGCTGGATTCGAGCGACTCCAGCGCTGGATGACGGCATGCTGTTCGTCGCGGGAATGCGGGATGTCCTGGTCTGCCTGGATGCCGATAGCGGGAAGGAAATTTGGAAGGTCGACTTCGTCCAGCAAATGGAGACGCCGCTTCCTTCGTTCGGGTTCGTCAGTTCGCCGTTGGTTTCTGGTGATTGGCTGTACGTCCAGGCCGCCGCCTCGTTGGTCAAACTGAACAAACGGACCGGCGAGATCGTCTGGCGAACCTTACAGGACGGTGGTGGGATGTGGGGCAGCGCATTCTCGTCGCCCTCCTTGGTCGAGCTGGCCGGTCGACCCCAACTGCTGGTCCAAACCCGTCAAAAGCTGGCAGGTGTGGACCCCGAGGACGGGCGTGTGCTCTGGTCGCGAGACATCGAGGCGTTTCGGGGTATGAACATCCTGACACCCACCGTCTACGAGTCCGGTGTGTTTACCAGCAGCTACGGGGGCCGCAGTCAGTTGATCCGATTGAGCGAAGACGGCGACGATTGGAAAGCAGACCAAGCGTGGGACAACCGGTTGCAGGGCTACATGTCCACCCCCCTGTTGATCGATGGACATGCCTTCCTGCATCTTCGGAACCAGCGAGCGGCGTGCATCCGCTTGTCCGATGGGGAAATCACTTGGATCAGCCAACCGTTCGGCCGGTATTGGAGTCTGGTCGGTCAAGGCGGCAAAATATTGGCGCTGGACGAACGGGGCGAACTGTTGTTGCTGCACGCCAATCCCGAAGAATTCGAAGTGTTGGACCGGCGCCAAATCGCCGAAGACGAAACCTGGGCTCATCTGGCCGTCGTCGACGATCTGCTCGTCATCCGCGAATTGGGGGCTCTTGCCGTCTATCGTTGGTCTGACGCCGTGCAGCCATAGCAAAACCTACTCGCGACAGACGTGATCCCCTTTGACAGCACGCGATGGTTCTGCTTATATTGATGTCTACATATATGGGGCCACACGTCATCTTGCAGCCGGGGAGTGAAGAACATGCTTACGTGGACGACAGGTTTCTCGAGGATGTTGTCGAGCACCCGTTGGGGACTACCGATCTTGTTAATAGCGGTTTGCTGGAACGTGTTGGCGAGCCGTTCTTCGGCCG
>SKVE01000881.1 GCA_007129635.1 Planctomycetaceae bacterium | reverse complement strand
TCCTTCGGGCAACGCTCGCAGCTTCTCGTCTCGGCAACTGCTGCCGCGCATGGCCAGCACGCGACCGCTGGCGTCGCGAGCGACTCGCCGATTGGACGCCACCTGCTCTACTCGGCCTCGACCGCCCGCTACATGCGTGATCCGGCGGGGCTTGTCCAGCGCTTCTCGGATCGCTTGCTGGCCTCGCTGCAGGCACTGATCGAAGAACTCGGGATCGACGATCGACGGCAGATCACCTTGTGCCGCGACGATCTGCTGGGCTTCCAAGCAGGCCATCGGGGCATTGTGCTGGTGCACGCATTGCACCGCCACGCGATCCACCGTCGTACCCGCAGCCTGGGCCAACGCTTGCCGCCATCGAAAATGCGCCTCGTTCAACAGGCCTGTCCAGTCGACGGCGCACACCACGATCGGCTGGCCGGCACCCAACAGGACGATCCCGATCGCCTCCAGCGGGTCGTCCACCACTTCGACCGGCCGGATCCAGCCGCCGCAGCAGGAATGCCCGATGGGTGGGGTTACATCGAAACGAAATCGTGCCAGACGTAATGCACCGGTCGACGATTGGGGGGTGGCCGCAGCCCGGCCCGCTCGCCACGTCCATCCCGTCGCCAGGGCGGCACCCGTTCGTTGCAGGAAACTTCGGCGGTTCCAACTGGACATACAGCACCTCGATTCGTTCTCCGCTCGCCAAGCCCTCGATGCGTTAGAGTCTTCGGTCGTAACATGCGCGCACGGTGCGCGCATCTTCGTAGGTTGGGGCTCTGTCCCGACCTGGTCGGGTCGGAGACCCAACCTACTTGGTTGCGGCCGAGCCGCGTTAGGGAACAGCGGTTATTTCTGAGGCTTTTTGATGCGGTTGTCTCGGATGTATTTGATCTTCCCCCCGCTGTCCGTTTTGCGTTCCAAGGTCTCGAACAACTGCGTGGCGTTGATCAACAGGCTGAGTTTCGCGTAGCCGTAGTTGCGCGGATCGAAATCCGCAGACAGGTTGGCGATGTATGTGCCGACCACCGACAGATTGGCCCATCCATCATCGTCTGCCGCCGACGATGCCGCGTTGCGCAGCAGTTGCACCAACCGGGTATCCTGGCGGAGTTCTTTGGTGCTCTTCTTCGGCACCGGTTTGGCCCGTTCGCTGTCGCTGCCCTCGTCGGCATCGTCATCGTCCGAATCGTCGCTCAGGATCTCGCTGTAGATGAAGCGATCGCATGCGCTGACAAAGGCCCGCGGCGTCTTCTGCTCGCCAACCCCGTAGACGGTCATCCCGGATTCGCGCAGCCGGGTAGCCAGACGCGTGAAGTCGCTGTCGCTGGAGACCAGGCAAAAGGCCTGCAGTCGTTCGGAGTACAACAGATCCATGGCGTCGATGATCATCGCCGAATCCGTGGCGTTCTTGCCACTGGTATAGGCGAACTGCTGGATCGGTTGGATCGCATGTTCGTTCAGTACTTCTTTCCAGCTTCGCAGCCGTTGGGTCGTCCAGTCCCCGTAGGCGCGTTTGACGCTGGTGATGCCGTACTTGGCGATCTCCGTCAGCAATGGTCCGATCACCGCGGATTGGGCGTTGTCTGCATCGATCAACACGCCGATCCGCGGTTGCTGCATGTCTTGTACCATGACGTATGTTGCCTAACTTCGCTTAGCGACTTCGGATTTCATGAAAGCCAACCCGTCGCGTGCCAGTTGTGCTTCGCTCTGGAACATGCGTCGCCAGATCTTTGTGGCCGCAGCCAATTCTGGCAGAGCCAGACCGAACGCTTCGATCATGTACCAGCCATCGTACCCGATCGCGTGCAGCGTATCGAAGTTCTCGGCCCAGCGGACGTTGCCCGCCCCTGGGGTACTGCGATCGTTTTCCGAGATATGCACGTGGCACAGCACATCGGCACAAGCGTGAATGGCGTCGGGGATGCTTTTCTCTTCGATATTCGCGTGGAACGTGTCGTACATCGCACGGCAATGGGGATGCCCGACCTCGCGTACAAAACGAGCCGAATCGGCGTGGGTGTTCAGCAGATAGCATTCGAAGCGGTTCAGGCACTCGACCCCCAGCATCACGCCGGCCTGACCGGCATGTTCGGCCACCTGCTGCATGCTCTCGACACCCCATTGCCATTCGTCGCTGCTGGGGCCCAGGCCCGTGAAGTGGCCCAAGGCGGAATGATAGGGGCCGACCAGCGTTGTGGCACCAGCCGCCTGGCAGCAATCCAAGGCTCGCTTGTTGTTCTGGACGCCCAACGCCCGCACTGCCGGATCGGGACTGATCGGATTGTCCTCGACCCCACGCACCGTGACCGCTGTCCGTTCCAGGCCCAGGTCGTCCAATCGTCGTCCCCAGGCTGCGTAATCCAGGTCCAGGTTGAACAACGGCAACTCGACACCGTCATAACCCATTTCCTTCAATGACTGCAGCACGGGCAGCATCGATTCGTTCAACTCGCCGGTCCAAAGCAACAGATTCATACCGAACTTCATGACAGAGTTCCTCCTGAGGGATCCGATGGTGAGGGCGTATTGGGGTCCGGCGACAGCAATTCAACGCGTCGTGCCCGGACCTCGCTACGAGCCGGGGGCAAAAACTCCAAGATACTTGAGGGCAACGGCGTCAACTTCACCCGCCGCATCACGTGATTCAAACGTCCTAGCAGTTTCGCATCATCCGGATAGTCATACAAGAACCGCTCGGACAAAAATCGAGGAATGAACGCGGCCAGCGTGTCCGAACGGCGGCTGGCCATGCGATTGACCGCATCGCTAAGCACGCGAGGATCGATGGTTTCGAACGCCGCATAGTACGCGTCCAACCGCTCGGGCTGCTGTTCGATCAGCACGGCATCCAGCAGGATCTCGACCAGAATGTGGCCCAGGAAGCTGGGACGATAGCTGTCGTCTTCCGGAAGCACGGCCCGCAGGTCCCGGGTGAACTGCAAGCTGAGTTCGGCAAAAGCGCGTGTCTGGTGGAACCAGCGGTCGTCATCCAGATGCTGCAGGATCCCGGCAGCGACCTCAGCACACAAGACATCCGGTTGGTCCAGGAACGTCTGAGCATGACGACGGCGCACCCGCATCCGACGATCGACAACGCTTAACAAGTCGGGAATGGCAGTTCCGGCCAAGAAGTAGGGTCGGTGGAGGTGGTCGCGACCGTGAGCGAAATAGTTCATAGAATTGCAGTCAGCGGTGGCAATCCAGCTCACGGCTCCCTGCGGATTCGAGGGGACTTGTCAGGACTTGCCGTTGGGCAACTGACGGACGATGACCGATGCATTGTGTCCTCCGAAACCAAAGCTGTTGCTCATAGCCACCGGGATGCGACACTCACACGGCTGGTTGGGGGTGTAGTCCAGGTCGCAATCCGGATCAGGATTGTCCAGGTTGATGGTTGGCGTGACGATGCTACGTTCCATGCTTTTGATCGTGACCAGCAGCTCGATGCCGCCGCTGGCGCCCAACGTATGGCCCAACTGACTCTTGGTGCTTGAGATTTTCAAGTGTCGTGCGTGCTGGCCAAAGACGGTTTTGACAGCCAGCGTCTCGGCCTTGTCCCCCAGCGGCGTGCTGGTTCCGTGGGCATTGATATAAGCGATGTCTTCGGGGTTGATCCGGCTATTGCGGAGGGCATTGCTCATGGCTTTGGCGGCCCCATGTCCCTTTTCGTCCGGTTGCGTGATATGGCCAGCATCCCCGCTGGCCCCGAAACCGATCAATTCGGCATAGATTCTCGCACCGCGTGCTTTGGCATGCTGCAATTCCTCGAGGACCAGCAACCCAGCCCCTTCGGCGATCACGAACCCGCTACGGTCGGCATCGAACGGCCGGCTGGCTTGCCCAGGATCTCCATCACGAGTCGTCAGGGCCTTCATATTTTGGAAGCCGCTGACTCCCATCGGTGTCACGGCGGCCTCCGTGCCCCCGGTGATCATCACATCGGCTTCGTCGTATTGGATGGTCTTCATCGCATCACCGATCGCGTTGGTGGCACTAGCGCACGCCGTGGCGACCGTGTAATTGGGACCTCGTATGCCGTATCGGATCGACAGATTACCGCCTGCGGCGTTCAGCATCAGCTTGGGGATCGTCAGCGGCGACACGCGGTCGGGGCCTTTGTGCAACAGCCGCTCGATCTGCGTTTCGATTTCCTGCAATCCGCCGATTCCCGAGCCCAAGATCACGCCGCAACGAAACGAATCCTCGCAAGAAAGATCCAATCCGGAATCATTGATGGCATCGACACCGGCGACCAGCGCGAACTGGGAGAATCGGTCCAGCCGCTTGATCTCCTTCCTGTCGATATAGTCGCCGGCATCCCAATCATAGATATCCCCGGCGAATTTCACCTTGAAGTTGGTACAGTCGAACAAACGCAAAGGATGAACACCGCTTTCTCCGGCGCACAGACGATCGAACAGATCGTCTACCTTACAACTGAGCGACGTGACGACGCCCATCCCAGTCACGACAACGCGACGTTTCATGCCTTTGCCATCCGTGCTTCAAGAATTCTGCGTCTGTTCGATGTAATCGATCGCCTGTCCGACCGTCTCGATCTTCTCGGCCGCATCGTCAGGGATGTTGATGTCGAACTCTTCTTCCAACTCCATCACCAACTCGACGGTATCCAGCGAGTCGGCTCCCAAGTCGTTGATGAAGTGGGTTTCCGGCTTAACCTTCTCACGATCGACGCCCAGTTGCTCGGAAACAATGTCGATCACTCGTTCTGAGACTGATGCCACCTCGATACTCCTTACCTCAATAGTAT
>SKVE01000404.1 GCA_007129635.1 Planctomycetaceae bacterium | reverse complement strand
GGATGGCCGAACCGTTCCAACGATTCGGTCCGACCGAGCGTTCGCGGATCCAGGAGCATCTGGCGTCATTGAAGCTGAGCGTGCGCTAAGCTCTGTCAAACGTACCGGTTCTTGTGATGGGAAACGCATCTGCGTATATTATGCAGCTCAGGCCATGATTCGTTTGACCGTTCGAGAAATCCGAAAGCACTATGGGCCCGATCCGGTTCTGGACGGCGTCGGTTTCGATCTGCGCGCTGGTCAGCGGGCGGCGTTGGTGGGACCCAATGGAACAGGCAAGACGACGCTGTTGAAGATCCTGGCCGATCGCGAGGAGGCGGATGCGGGGACGGTCGATTGGGTGGCGGGTACCAGCGTGGGATTCCTGGAACAGCACCCGGAGTTCGCTCAAGATCGGACTCTTTGGGACGAAGCGCGCGAGGCGCTGCGGGAACTGCTCGATATGGCCGAACAGGCCGAAGCGATCGCGGATCGGTTGAGCCAGACGGAGGATCCGGCCGAGCATCAGCGCCTGTGCCAGCGTTTCGATCATCTGCAGCAGGAACTGCATCGGCGGGATGGTTACCATGTGGATCATAAGATCGAGCGGGTGTTGAGCGGGTTGGGTTTCGAAGGGGCCTCGTTCCGCCAGAGGGTGTCGCAATTGAGCGGCGGTCAGCAGAACCGGCTGTTGCTGGCCAAGTTGCTGTTGGAACAACCGGAGGTGTTGCTGCTGGACGAACCGTCCAACCACTTGGATCTCCAGGCGACTCAGTGGCTGGAAGACTACCTGGTCGCCTCGCAGCAGGCGCTGATTCTGGTCAGCCACGACCGCTACTTTCTGGACCGGGTGACGACCCGCACGCTGGAACTGTTTCGCGGTACGGTGGAATCCTACCCCGGAAATTATTCGGCGTACCAGCGACAGAAGGCCGAACGACTGGAGGTACAGCGACGAACGTTCGAGCGTCAGCAGACGGAAATCGCGAAGATGGAGGATTTCGTCCGGCGGAACCAGTACGGGCAGAAGCATGCCCAGGCCGAAGATCGCCGGAAGAAGCTCCTGCGGATCGAGCCCGTCGAACCACCTCGTGAAATCGTCGCACCACCGATGCGGTTCGCTCAGCCCAGCCGCACGGGCGATATCGTGATGCGAGTCGAACGGTTGTCGAAGGCTTTTGAGCAGCCTTTGTTCCAGAACCTGACGTTCGATATCCTTCGCGGCGAGAAATGGGGGATCCTGGGCCCCAACGGTTCGGGCAAGACCACCCTGTTGCGCTGCATGCTGGGCGATTGCCCCGTGGATTCTGGAAGAATCGTCCACGGAACGGGCGTACGCGTCGGTTATTTCGATCAGCAATTGCGGTGTCTGGACGAGAACTCGCAGGTCATCGACGCCATCCGGCCCTCGCATAAGGAGTTCGTCGAACAACAGCGACGCGATCTGCTGGCTCGGTTCGGCGTCACGGGCGATATGGTATTCCAGCGGGTCCACCAGTTGAGTGGTGGCGAGCGGAATCGCACGGCTTTGGCCATGCTGGCGGCTGCGGATGCGAACGTGCTGATCTTGGACGAACCGACGAATCATTTGGATCTGTGGGCGCGCGATGCGCTGGAACGAGCACTGCGTGATTTCGAGGGCACCGTGCTGTTCGTCAGCCACGACCGCTATTTCCTGAATCAGGTGGCCGATCATCTGCTGGTTGTCGAGCCGGACCGATTCCGCGTGATCGACGGAAACTACGACACCTACTTGAATTTGGTCCGCCAGGCCAAAACGGCGTCGGAGGACGAGGCAAACCAGGCGGCCCCTTCGGTATCGCCGTCACGCACCGCCGAGGCCGGGTCGAAGCCAAACGGCGGCTCGCGAAAAAAACGCCGCTTCCCTTATCGCAAGTTGGCCGATATCGAAGCCGATATCCATCAACGAGAGGAGCGCATCGAAGCCCTGCACGCGGCGCTGACCGAACCCGAGGTTCTTCGTGATGGAGACCGAGTCAAGCAGACGACGGCCGAATTGGAACAAACCAAACAGGAACTGGCCGGTCTGTACGAGCACTGGGAAGAAGCTGCAGAACTGGGTGGTTAAACTGACCCCGCAAAGCGTTAATTGCAAATCGGCGCAGAAACCGCTACGCTTTCCACTCGTGTAGAAGCAGCTTCATGTATCTTTCTGTCTTAATGTCTCACCCTCCAGAGAATTCCCACGCATGTATGATTTAGACTCCCCTATTAAGCGTCTATTAGTCGCAAACCGTGGTGAAATCGCCATTCGTGTGTTTCGTACAGCCCATGAATTGGGGGTCCAGACGGCTGCCATGTATTCGCACGAGGATCGTTACGCACTGCATCGTGTCAAGGCGGACGAGTCCTACCAGATCGGCAATCCGGGTGAGCCGATCCGTTCGTATTTGGACATCGACGCGATTATTGCGTTGGCCAAGCAGCATCAGATCGATGCGATTCATCCCGGATACGGGTTCTTGTCCGAGAGTGCCCCGTTTGCCCAGGCTTGCCTGGATGCGGGGATCACTTTCGTCGGTCCGCGAGTCGACACGCTGAAAAAATTGGGCGACAAAATCAGTGCTCGCAAGATTGCCGTCAAGGCGGGAGTGGCGGTTCTGGGAGGCAGCAACAAGCCGATCAAGGATCTGGAGGATGGAATTCGAACCGCCACGGAACTGGGTTTCCCGGTGATGATCAAGGCGGCTCACGGCGGTGGAGGCCGGGGCATGCGAGCGGTGCATCGTGCAGAGGATTTCGCCGATGCCTTCGAACTGGCTCAAAGAGAATCACGCACGGCGTTTGGCAGTTCGGATGTGTTCATCGAAAAACTGGTCAACCGAGCTCGGCACATCGAGGTGCAACTGCTGGGCGACCGGCACGGAACGTTGATGCATCTTTACGAGCGAGATTGTTCGGTCCAGCGCCGGCACCAGAAGGTGGTCGAGATCGCGCCAGCACCGAACCTGAATCCCAAAGTCCGGGAAGCGTTGTGCGAGGCGGCTTTGGCGATCGGCCGGACGGTCAACTACGAGAGTATTGGGACGGTCGAGTTCCTGGTGGATGCGGATACGGACGAGTTTTACTTTATCGAGGTGAACCCGCGGATCCAGGTCGAGCATACGGTGACCGAACAGGTGACGGGGATCGACATCGTCAAGACTCAGATCCTGATCGCCCAGGGCGCTCGATTGAACGGTCCGGAAATCAATCTGCCGCCGCAATCCCAGGTCTACACGCACGGTTATGCGGTGCAATGTCGAGTCACGACCGAGGATGCGGCCAATGGATTCCGCCCCGACTATGGGCGGATCACCAGTTATCGATCTGCCTCGGGGATGGGCATTCGGCTGGACGCCGGCACCGCCTTCACCGGTGCCGTCGTCTATCCCTACTACGATTCGCTGCTGGTCAAAGTCACCGCATGGGCTCGACGCTTCAAAGACGCGACCATGCGGATGGAGCGATGCTTGCGCGAGTTTCGCGTTCGTGGAGTAAAGACCAACCTGCCGTTCCTGATGAAATTGACCTTGCACCCGCAGTTCCAAGCGGGCCAATGCACGACGCGATTCATCGACGAGACGCCTGAGTTATTCACGTTCGCGGAACAGTTGGACCGCGCGACCAAGGTGCTGGCCTACCTGGCAGAGACGATCATCAACGGGAACCCTCACGTCAAAGGCCGTCCGATCAGCAAACGGCGAATCCCGGCGCCGGTCCCTCGGGTCGATGCCAAGGCCCCGATTCCCGAGGGGATGCGGACGAAGCTGAAGGAGTTGGGCGCCGAGGGTTTCAGTCAGTGGATCCTCGAGCAGAAACCGCTGCTTTTGACGGACACCACATTTCGCGACGCCCATCAGTCGCTGCTGGCCACCCGCCTGCGAACTCACGATCTAGTGAACATCGCCGATGCTTATGCGCGGCTGTTGCCCCAGTTGTTTTCGATCGAGATGTGGGGCGGCGCCACGTTCGACACGACGATGCGGTTTCTGAACGAATGCCCGTGGCAGCGTCTGACCGAACTTCGCCAGCGGATGCCCCATACGTTGTTCCAAATGCTGCTGCGTTCCTCCAATGCGGTGGGCTATACCAACTATCCCGATAACATCGTCAAGGCTTTTGTCCGAGAAGCGGCCTCGGCGGGAATCGACGTGTTCCGGATCTTCGATGCCTTGAACTGGATGCCCAACATGCGGGTGGCCATGGAGGAGGTGATCAAGAGCGGGGCGATCTGCGAAGCGGCGATCTGCTATACGGGCGATATTCTCGACCCGGATCGGCCCAAGTACAACCTGAAATACTACGTGGAACTGGCAAAACAGTTGGAGAAGATGGGGGCCCATATCTTGGCCATCAAGGACATGGCCGGTCTGTGCAAACCACACGCGGCCGAACTGCTGGTCAAGACCCTGAAGCAAGAGATCGGTATCCCGATCCATTTCCACACGCACGATACGGCTGGCATCCAAGCCGGCGCCATCATGCTGGCTGCCCAAGCGGGAGTGGATATCGCGGATGCTGCGATGGCTCCGCTGTCGGGCGGCACGTCCCAACCGAATCTGAATACGCTGGTCGAGGCTTTGCGATTCTCTGACCGCGCCACGGGCTTACAGACCGATACGTTGGACGCGATGGCGGTCTATTGGCGAGCGGTCCGCGAGTTTTACGCGCCGTTCGAAAGCCCCTCGCTGGCGGCCGGCTCGGACCTGTACCGCCACGAGATGCCCGGCGGCCAGTACACGAATCTGTACGAGCAATCCCGAGCACTGGGCCTGGCCGATCGTT
>SKVE01000123.1 GCA_007129635.1 Planctomycetaceae bacterium | reverse complement strand
GTCCACGAGGGCATCGTGTACTTTGCCGCCGGCGTTTGGCCTTTCGAAGGTGCCTACGTTCATGCGCTGGATGCGGAATCAGCCGAAGTGGTCTGGCAGCATTCAGGGGCGGGGAACTATTCCAGCGATGCGTACAGCGAGGCGGCTCGATCTTTCAGCACCATCTCACCCCAGGGGTACCTGGCTGTCGACGGAGATCGTTTGATCGTCTCCGGGGGCCGCACGACTCCTGCGGTCTTCGATCGCCATACCGGAGAACTACTGCAGTTCGATCGCGTGCATGGCCGACTGGGCGGATACGCGGTCTCGGCGTCAGCGGATCGCTATTTGTTGCCGCTGGATCATTGCCAGATCCAAACAGGCGATCAGACGCACGACAGCCGCCAGTGGTCCGAGCGGGTCGATGGTCAAGTCTGGCGGTTGCTGGCCGCCGACCAACGGCTGATCGCGGTGACGGAAAAAGGTGAGATTCATGTGTTCGGCCCCGAGCAGCGTGAGCCCATCGTCCATACGTTCCATCCTCGGGCGATGTCGGAAGTCCGGGACGAATGGACCACGCGAGCCGCCCAGTTGTTGGAGGATACCGGTGCTCGATCCGGGTACGCGCTGGTGTTCGGGATCGGAACAGGACGCCTGCTGGACGAACTGCTGGTTCAATCGGACCTGCACATCACGGCCTTTGATCCCGATCTCGAAAAAGTGCAAAGCTTTCGCGATCGTTACGTGCAGACCGGGTTGTACGGTAGGCGTGTCAGCGTCCAGCAAGGGGACGCGTTGACCGTCCAGTTGCCTCCCTATATCGCCAGCCTGATCGTCTCCGAAGATGTGGAAGCCGCGGGTATCGACCACGGTGAAGCGTTCGCCCAAGCTCTATTTCACCCGTTGCGTCCTTATGGCGGAGTCGCTTACCTGGTTCTGCCGGAAAAGCATCAGACCGCCTGGGACGATGCGGTGCACAACGCCGCGTTGGACGGCGCCAAGCTGCACCAGGCGGACGGCGTCGCACGACTTGCTCGGCCCGACGCCCTGCCCGGATCCGATTCATGGACGCACCAGTACGCAAACGCCGCGAACACAGCCTACTCGGGTGATGGCCGAGTCAAAGCGCCTTTGGGCGTGGCCTGGTTCGGTGGCACGACCAACGAAAAGACGCTGCCCCGACACATGTTCGGCCCGCTTCCGCAAGTGGTCGCCGGACACCTGATCCTGCTGGGTGTCGATCATATCAGCGCCCGCTGTGTCTACACGGGCCGCCAGGTCTGGTCCGTCGAATTGCCCAGTGTGGGAGAATTCTTTACCAGCCCGGCGCACGAGCAGCAGTACCAACCCGGCCAACGGGTCTACTTCCCCAGTCACCACGGCGCGAATTTCGTCGGCAGCTCCTTCGTCTCGACCCCCGACAGCGTCTACGTCGTCCACATGGATCGCTGCCTGCGATTGGATCTGATGACGGGAGAGATACTTGGGGAATTCCATCTGCCCGCCCGTGATGACCTGCATGACATGCTGGACCAGCCGTCGAACTCCTACGCCGCTCAAGTCACCACGCCCAGCGATCGGCGATGGGGACACATCAGCACTTCAGGCGATCTGCTGATCGTCGCAGCCTATCCCCACATCTATGAACAGCGGCCCGATCGACCCGACTTGGCAACGCCTCGAGGCGAAAATCATATCGTCGTCGAACGGGACGTACCCTGGCACTGGAACGCCACGTCCAGCGAATACTTGCTGGTCATGGACCGTCGCACCGGCCAGATCCAATGGGTTCATCAGGCTCGACATGGCTTCCGCCACAATGCCATCGCTACGGCCGGCGAGCAGACGTTCGTCATCGATCATGTGTCCGAGGAGATCTGGAACTGGCTGCAACGCCGCGGTCTCCAGCCAGACGAAAAGCCCGAAATCAAGGCGATCGATTTGCAAAGCGGCAAGGTCCGGTGGACGTACGACCAGCACGTGTTCGGCACCTGGTTGTCCTACTCAGAGAAGCACGACGTGCTGATCCAGTCAGGGCGGCCGGGCGGGCGAAGCATGCTGCCCGACGAACCGCGTGAAGAGATCCTCGCGCTGCGCGGCTCGGACGGCTCGTTGCTGTGGCAACGGCGGGAGCGATTCAGCCACGGGCCGCTGGCGCTGCACGAAGACCAGCGACGTATCCTGCCGATCAGCCTGGACCTGCTGACCGGCGAACCCGTGCTGCGTCAACATCCGCTGACCGAGGAAGAGATCCCGTGGAGCTTTGACGCCAACAAGCGGTGCGGAACGCAAAACGTCAGTACCCATCTGTTGACCTTCCGTTCCAGCATGGCCTCGTACCACGACCTGGTCACCGAGAGCGGCACCGCAAATCTGGCTGGGGTACGGGCGGGCTGTACCAACAATATGATCACCGCCGACGGCCTGTTGAATGTGCCCGATTACACTCGTACTTGCTCGTGTGCCTATCAACTGCAAACCTCGTTCGGGCTGGTACACCTGCCGGAGGTGGAAATGTGGACGACCAACACGTACGACGACCCTGCGCCCGGCTCGATCCGCCGAGTAGGCCTGAACTTCGGTGCGCCGGGCAGCCGGATCGAAGACGGATTGATGTGGTTGAATCACCCGCCGCGCGAGCACCTGAAAACACCCAGCGTACCCGTCACATTGGAAACCACCAATGGTCAGCCACCGCAGTGGTTCCAAGGCCATTCGCTGCAGATCCTCGCCGAACCGAACGAACCGTCCTGGGTCGCGGCCAATGGTGTCGAAGGGGTGCGTCGCGTTCGCTTACAGGGACTGTTCCACGACGGTGGCCAGGACCATTCGACGCGTTATACCGTGCGACTGCATTTCGCCGAGCCCGAGAACATCCAACCCGGCCAGCGACGTTTTTCCGTGCGACTGCAGGACCAGACAGTCCTGGAATCGCTGGATATCGTCCAAGCGGCCGGCGAGGCTCGCCGAGTTCATGTTTTGCAATTCGAACAAGTCGAGGTCGACTCGGACGGCACGCTGGTCCTGGACCTGGTGCCCCTGGACGGCTCGATCCACCCGCCGCTGATCTGCGGTTTGGAAGCCCGATTGGAAGAAGAAACACCCCAATAGTTAAGGAGTCATCAAGCGATGAAAAGTCATGATCCGATCGACCCGCGTCCCGTGATAAGCAACCGAAGCTCGACCAGTGAACAACGCCTGTCACGGCGAGGTTGGCTGCAGGGCACGACGGCGGCAGCGTTATGCGGATGGGCATCCGCGGCGCGAGCCGCAGATGAGGCGACGGAGACGCCGGCTGTAAAAAATGGCCGCGTTCGTCAATCGGTCATGGGCTGGTGCTTTCGGCCCATGACCGCAGAACAATTGGCTCGCCATGCCAAAACAATCGGACTGGTCGGCATCGAAGGGATCAGCGCCGACGATTACCCGGCGGTTCGCAAGCTGGGACTGGAAATCTCGCTGGTCGGCAGTCATGGTTTCCAGCGAGGACCGGTGAACCCCGAGAACCACGAATTCTGCATCCAGCGTCTGCGGGAAGGTATCGATCTGGCCGTCCAAGTCCAATGCGAAAATGTCATCACGTTCACCGGGATGCGCGAACCGGAGATCAGTTCCGAACAAGCGGCCAACAACTGCGTCGAGTGCTGGAAGCAGGTAATCGACTATGCCGAGCAGCAGGGGGTGAACCTGTGCCTGGAGCATCTGAACAGCCGCGATGACTCGCATCCGATGAAAGGGCATCCGGGCTACTTCGGCGATGACGTCGATTTCTGTGTGGAGCTGATCCACCGCGTCGATTCGCCGCGCATGAAACTGTTGTTCGATATCTATCATGTCCAGATCATGAATGGCGATGTGATCCGCCGCATCCGCCAATACAAGGACGTTATCTCCCACATCCATACCGCCGGTGTGCCCGGTCGGGGCGAATTGGACGAAACTCAGGAGATCCAATATCCGGCCGTGATCAAGGCGTTGGTAGAGGTCGGCTACGAAGGCTATGTGACGCACGAATTCATTCCGACGTGGACCGATCCCATCGCGGGTTTGCGTCACGCTGCGAAACTATGCGATGTGTGAGCGACGATCAATGACCGAACCCCTGCTGGCACCCTCGTTCCTGTTCCGGTTTTCCGTCCCCTGCCGTCGATTGAAGACGCCTTGGACAGCCAAGGGGATCGATCTGGACGCCGCTTATGGAATCCCTTCGTTCGGCGAACTGGAAGGCCGTCCTTTGTTCGCCGAGCTGCGCATGGGCTGGGATCCCGCCGGACTGGCTTTCTGTTTGCGCGTGGTCGGCAAGTCGCAAACGGCGTGGTGTCGGGAGAGCCGGATCGAGGATAGCGACGGGCTGCGTTTGTGGATCGACACGCGCGATACCCATAACATCCATCGCGCCAGCCGTTTCTGTCACCAGTTCGCCTTCCTGCCCGCTGGGGGCGGCAATCTGCAGAAAGCCCCCGTCGCCCGACGGTTGACCATCCATCGCGCTCGAGAAAACCCGAAACCCACTGGCGACGGACTGCTGCGCTGTGTTTCCGAAAGTTTCCACGACGGATATGAACTGCGAGGCTGGATTGCCGCCGATGCCATGACCGGCTACGATCCCAACGAACATCCGCGGTTGGGGTTCTGTTACGCCGTGATCGACCGTCAATTTGGCTGGCAGACATTCTCGCTGGGCCCTGACTTTCCGATCGAGGAAGATCCCAGCCTGTGGGGCACGCTGGAATTGGCCGACTCGTAAGCACCGTTCGAGAAATAACTGTCCAATGTCCCCTCGCCCCTC
>SKVE01000348.1 GCA_007129635.1 Planctomycetaceae bacterium | reverse complement strand
TAAACACACCCAGCAGGCAATTGGTGGAAACGGTCTGATTCGCGCGTCGGGTGGTTTTCACGGATAGAGACCCCTGTTCGCATCAAGAGAAACGCATTTAAGTTGCATTATAGGATTCGCGTTTGACGGTTGGCAACCAGCAGAAGCGGGTGCGATCAGCGTTTGGCCAGCACGTCGACCTCGTACCGCTGGATGTCGTCCAACCACAACCGGCTGACGGGCACCCCCGATTTCAGGCAGTAGTAATCCCAGACCGCACCGTAGGGCAAGGTCTTGAATTCTTCCTGCAACGCCAGACGTGCGGTCAGATCGCCGGACGATTCCGCCTGTTGCAGAAGGTCAATAGGTTCGACCAGTGCCATCAGCAGGGCTTTGATCATGCAGCGGGTGCCGATCACCCAGGCAGCGACGCGATTGATGCTGGCGTCGAAAAAGTCCAATCCAATGTGGACTCGGTGTAGATAATCGCCGCGCACCAGTTCTTGGGCGATGGCCTGCAATTCGTCGGTCAGCGTGACGACATGATCGCTGTCCCAACGAACGCCGCGGCTGACATGCAACAGCAACTGATCCAGCCACAACATGACGGCCGAGATCTTATCGGAGATGACTTCCGTAGGATGGAAGTGGCCTGCGTCCAAACACAGCAGCTTGTTCCGCGTGATGGCATAACCCAGATAGAATTCGTGCGATCCGACGACATACGCCTCGGATCCGATCCCGAACAATTTGGCTTCGACGGCATCCCGAATCCAGTTCGGATCGAGCGGTTCCGCGAAGACCGCGTCCAGCGATTCGGTCAACCGCTGTCGAGGTCCTTGGCGATCGGCGGGCTGGTCCTTGTAGCCGTCGGGAATCCAGACGTTCATCACCGAGGGCGTTCCCAGCATCCGTCCCATCGTGGCGGCAATTTGGCGGCAGGCGATCCCGTGCTGGATCCAGAATTGTCGGATGCCGGGATCGGGATGAGCCAGCGTCAGGCCATCGTTGGCTTTCTCATGGGCGAAATACGTGGGATTGAAATCCAGTCCCAACCCCTGCTGTCTGGCCCAATCGATCCAGCCTCGAAAGTGCTCGGGGCCCAGCTCGTTTCTCGGGACCGGCTTGCCCCCGGGCTCCGCATAGCTGGCGTGTAGATTCAGGCGATGGCGACCGGGGATCAGCGACAGGGCCTGCTGCAGATCGTCGCGAAGCTGATCGGGCGTCTGGGCTCGGCCCGGATAATTTCCCGTGACGGCCAGCCCGCCACCGATCTGGTCGACCTGGCGTTCGAAGCCGTTGACATCATCGCCTTGCCAGCAATGCAACGAGATCGGAACCGTGGCCAATCGTGCCAGCGCGACTTCGGTATCCACTCCCCAAGCCGCGTAGCACTCCTTCGCCAACCGATAGGCCTGTTCCACACGCTGCGGATCGTTGATCATCGCCATCGGAATCATCCTGCGGCCAGTTCGGCGGCCACCTTGTCGAAATACTTGACACTTTCAGCGATTTCCGGCAGCGACTCTAGCCAATTGTGTTCGTATTCGACGGAGAACACGGCCTGGAGTTTCTGGCGGTAGATCTCCGTCAGCATGCCGCGTACATCGCCGGCGCCGGTACCCCAGGGCACATCATGAGCTCCGCTGCCAAAGCGGTTCAAATCCTTGAAGTGGAAACTAACAATGCGGCCTTCCAGCTTTCTCAATTGCTCGATGGGATTCAGATCCGACCGCATCCAGTGCCCTGTGTCTGCACAGGCGCCCAGTCGCGGACTGCGGTCCTTGCAAACTTCCAGCACGGTGTCCGGATTCCAGTAACGCGACGGTTTGGGATGATTGTGCAATCCCAGATTGATCTCGTACTCGTCGCACAGTTTTTCGATCGTATCGATCGCGTCGAAGGCTGGCTCGGAATTGATCGTTTCGATGCCCATGTCCTTGGCAAAGTCGAAGATCCGGCGGCAAGCCGTCTCGTCGGCCGGCAATCCGACGACGCCGTAGCAGACCAGTTGGACTTTCTTGTCGGCCAGCCGCTGCTTGATCTGCCCCCGCAATTCGTCGGACAAACCGTCGTTCAGGCGAACGTCGCCATGGTCCTGGCTGAGCACCTGGCCGGGATAGGCTTCGATGTAATGCAAGCCCAGCGAGGCGACTTTGTCGATCGCTTCATAAAAGGTGAAGCGGTTAAACGAGTACGCCTGGCATCCCAGTCGCCAGCCCAGTTTTTCAGCGTGGGGGGCTCCTTCGGCCAACGGCTGCGCCCACGACAGACTCGCTGCCTGCGGAGCGAACGCCAATCCGGCAGCCGCCAAGGCGCTGGTTTTCAAAAAGCTGCGACGATCTCTTGAATGACTCATCTTGTTGGGCTCCTGCTGATAGGCAATGGCGTCGATCCGATTCCCGGGGAAGATGTTCGAGCCGTCCGCACAACGGCCTGGGGCTTGACCATCCCCTTCGCTCGATACATCATGGCCAATGAGTTGCCGCGTTGTCAACGGGACCAGCCGTCTGGCAATCGCAGAGGTCGGACCACCAGGAATTGGCAGGAGATCAAACATGAAGACGAAAAGTGTGCTGTTTGTCTTGTTGGTACTTGCATGGCTGCCATCGTCGCTGGTGGCTCAAACTGACTCGCCGCGAGCGATCCGGCGCTCGGATGTCGTGTTCATGTACGACAACCCGGCCATGTACTCGGTGTACGGTTGCACGGTGCTCGGCTGGGCCGGTCGAGCCGATCGGGATCACATCGCCCGAGCCCACGAAGCGGGCGTGCGATTGTTTTCGGTCAGCGTCGGCTTTCGTACCGAGTTCCGAGGGATGATCGACTTTACGGACGATTTTCTGGACGCGACGTGCCGGACGTTTGCCGGCGAGCCGTTCATCGTTCCCTGGCTGTGGGACCATCAGCACAAAGGCCAACCGGCTTGGCACTTCTGTACCAACAGCCCCTTGTACCGCGAGTTCCTGTACAGCCGGCTGGAGCAGCGGATGGCGCAAAACCCGGATGGGCTGCACATCGACGATTACGAAGGCACCGCCGGGATGGTCACCTGGCAGCAGGCCTGCTTCTGCCAGCATTGCATGGCCGGGTTCCGCCAGTACTTGGCGGACAACCTTGCCTCGCAGCAGCTAAGCGATCTGGAAATCGATGACTTGGACACGTTCCACTACCGGCAGTTCCTGCTGGACCACGGGGTAACGGCCGACGATTATCAAAAACGGCGCGCGTCACTGCCTCTGGCCACCGATTTTCTGAATTTCCAGATCCAGGCCATGCATCGTTTCGTAGCCGAGTACCGCCGCCGCGGCGAGCAGCTTCGAGGCAAGCCGATCACGCTGAGTGTCAATTCGCCGCTGACCCCGGTCCAACGACTGGTCATCGCGCCCGAGTTGAGTTACTTCTGTTGCGAGATTGGACACGCGGCCAGCTCGCGGCAGTCGCCCGGCCATCCGATCTATATTTACAAATTGGCCGACGGCGTGGACCGGCCGGTCACGGCGACCGCCAGCGGCCAGGATTGGGCTTATGTGGCCCAGCATCAACTGACCGGACTGATCCGGCACTGGGCCGCACTCAGCTACGCTCACGGTCACATGCTGATGGCCCCGCATCGGCAGTGGTGTTACACCGCGGAAAAGGGAACCCATTGGGCCGAGTTTCCTGCGGATGAATTGGCATGGGTCTATCAGTTTGTACGAAGCCAGCAGCGGCTGTTGGATCGCTACGAAGCCGTGGCGCCGGTCGCCGTCGTGTTCGGAGCCGCCGCCCAACGTCGAAACCAGGGCGATGTCCGCGCCATCGCCATCGCGCTGGCCGAGCGGAATATTCCGTTCACGATCGTGGTGGCCGGGGACGACGACTGGTTGCCGGACTATCGGTTGACCGCCGAGCGGTTGTCGGCGTTTCGAGCGGTTGTGGTTCCGCAGGATCTGGCCATGGACGCGGAACAACAGACGTTGCTGGATGCCGTCCAAGCCGACGGACGATTGGTGGTCTGGCCCGACGATGCTGAACTTGAAAAGCGGTTACCCGCCCCGATCACCGTCACGGGTTCGCAGCACGTGGCCGTGGTTCCCCGAGCCGTTCCGCATGATCCCGCTGCCCCGGTCGTCGTCCATCTGGTCAATCGCCAGTACGATGGCCAAGCGGATGCCATGGTCCCCCAGCGCGATCTCACGATCCGTCTGCGCGCCGACCTGTTCCCCGGCCGGACTTTCGATCAAGCGGTGCTGCACTCGCCGAACCAGGACCCCCAACCCACCGCTTTGCAGTTGAAAGACGGCTACCTGCAACTGACGGTGTCCCAACTGGACCTATGGACGTTGGTGGAACTGGAATCGGAACGGGTATCCCCTGGTGCTGGGAATTAAGCCAACCGTCGATTCTCGTGTTCAAGAAGGTTTTTGGCAGTCCCGAGAACATCACCGTTCTGTTCCAGATATTGACCGCCATTCGGAGGAGGCAACGATTTCCTCTGCTCCGGAGATCGATCGTTCAGGACCATGCAGTCGTGGACTTTTCGGCTCAGGACATTCTGACGTTTCTGGGCTCGTTGCTTGCACGGGCGTTTCGACGGCGAAGTATTGACCGAGTGCAAGAAGGATCGCTGGCCTGGGGCCAGGATCAAACACCGCATGAAAGGCAACTGGTTGAAGATGTACGAGAATCTGGGCATCGTGCTGCGGATTGAGACGGTGATCAATCAGCCCCGAGAATTCAAGGTACGGCGGTTGCGAGAGCGGAAAGGCACGCGTCAGATGGTGTGGTGTCCTATGAACAAGGGAATCG
>SKVE01000219.1 GCA_007129635.1 Planctomycetaceae bacterium | reverse complement strand
GAGTGCGAACAGATGGCGTTCCAGCGATCATGCAATGAGCCCGCAGTCCATAAATCGTCGGCATCAAGAAAGGCGATCCAAGTTGATCGTGCCTTGGAAATCCCAAAATTTCGTGTAGCAGCGGATCCCGGAGTACCGGGGTTTGTAAACACAAATACGTCTGGGGACAACTGGGGCAGCGTATCTAGTATCTCCAAGGTTTCGGGAGCTTTCGATCTGTCGTCAACGACGATGATTTCTATGCGTGGGCTAGCGTCCTTTTGTTTGATTTGATCAAGTACTGATGAAACGGCTTCGAGCAGTAATGGGCCTTCGTTGTGTGATGGTATAACCACGGATATGTCTGGGTTCATAAAGAGATTCTCTTGGATTTTGATTGAACGAATAAACTTTTTTACTCGACAGTGCCAAAGTCTCCGGAGTCCATATTGTTAACCTAATATCAACAATACTGCGGACAGTTTTTAGGCCGATATGGGCTGAATGATGCCATTTTGCCACAAGAGGAGTTTGGGCGGTTATGTATTACATAGGTGCTGGCGTTGTTGACGGCGATAACTTTCCATCCGCCATCAGGGTGATTGATTTGGCATAATGCATCGAGCATTTGTGGCAGGGTGCATGCACCGTTATAGGAAGAATTCACGCATCAAGATGGTCAATAATGACTTGTCGCATCCGAGTGGCGATGTTAGACCAACGGAATTGATCTGCAAAAGTCCGTATATCGTCTGAATTAAATTGATCACGGTTTTCCCAGAAATGTCTAATGGCATCAGCGATGTTTTCTGGACTGGCTCCATCTATGATAATTCCCGTTTGTCCATTTTCAACCGCATCTGTTGCCCCCCCCATCCGTGACATCAGAGAAGGGACACCTCGGGCGGCAGCTTCGGCATATACTATTCCAAAACTCTCTACTGAAGGAAGTACGAAAAGTTCAGCTTCATCCAGCAGTTTAGGGATTTCACTATTGGGTATATTACCCAAAAAACAACTGCAATGGTCTATACCATAAGATCTAGCTAATGCTTCTAATTCTTCTCGACGGTTGCCGTCTCCAGCAACTTGCCAATTTATCGGAATTTCTTTTTCAAGAATAGCTATAGCACGGATGATATTATCTACATTCTTTTTCGGAGCAGATGTAGCGAGTCGAGCAATAGTCAGTAGCCGCAAAGTTTTATTGCTGGATAGCTGTGAGTTAAGATTAGATTGAGAGAAATTCTCAAAAAAATGGTCATTCACACCAGGATTGCTGACAGTAATAGGTTGTTTAAGTTGTGGGAATTTTTTAAGTAACGTTTTTTGTGTGAAGTGACTGTTCACAAAAACAGCCCGAGATTTTGATAATCCACTAAATAATCGCTGATAGTTTAATTTATTTGCAATCAGTGGAGTAAAGCGCCATAAATAGGGGGTTCTGTTGATTCGCTTGAGAATTATATCATCTAGCCAAGCTAACCCAATCCAAGGATTAAGAAAATCATTACCATGACAGTATGCGAAAACTGGGCTTGACAAGTGGTTTGCTAGCACTGAGTAACCTGCATTCAGTGTGAGCCACAGATCAACAGATTCAGACATTAATGATTTAACATCAGCATAGATATTACCTTCTAGGACTGGTTTGATCGGAAAGTTACATAGTTTTACTGCTTCAGCATTGCGCACATGTGTAAACACACAAATCGTATCAGTTTTTGCAAGCGTATTGGCAAGCCCAAACGCATGTTGTTCCATACCGCCGACCATGGGAGGAAATTCAGTGGCGATAATACCCATGCGTAAGCGACGTCCCTGTTTATGGGACTCAGTTTCAGAGGCTAAGTCGTTCATATTTTATATCCTGTTAGTGATGAGTATGTGTCGAGTTCTTCTTCTGTTCCGTATGGAAAACATAGAAACTATATACTGATCAAGCTTGGTTCATATTTTCTATTCACAGATAGCAAAATGTTTTTATATATTTTTTTATATTCCATGATTTCAAATGTAAATTAGAACAAGCTGTATTTGGTCAATCCTAAAATTATTATTATCGCCTTTTTATTTAGCAGTAGTGTGTCGTTAAATAATTAAATTGATTTCCATAAGGCGGCTTTAGCCCGCCCGAAGGGCGTTAGCCCGTGGTACAAACCACCGGCTTTCAGCCGCATTCTCTTTCAGTCGGCGGTTTAGTCCGCCGACCTTCAACCCGCCAGCTTTCAGCTAGTGGTTGTTGAGTAATCTAAATAACACAGACCTATGTTTAACTGTTTAATACACTTAAATAATACAAAATCGAAGTTTAAAAAATGAAAATCTAGCAAAATCACGCGAAATGCCAAAGAGTCATAATTTATTAATTAACCTAACTAAATTATCCACTGCCGTCCTAATCTCATGAATTTTTTCCTGATGCAAGATATTCACTAATTGTCGAATTTCTGTTGTAGATATATCCTGAGTTCTGGGTAGGTAAATTACTTCACAAATATCATTTAAATCGTCAAATTTGCCGACCCAGTCATCACCCATGGCAAATATTTGCACATTCTCCCGAATAATATCGTCTCTTTTTTGCTCCCAGCAATGTTCTGGGAATACTTTGTCCACATAGCGACAAGCTGACAAAATACTTTCTCGGTGCTCGTAAGGCATAACAGTTTTTTTACCCTTGATCGCATTGAATTCATCTGTAGATAATCCAATAACCGTTCGATTACCTAAAGTTTTTAATCTGCGAAGCAGATTTACATGACCGATATGGAATAAATCAAAAGTACCGTAAGTTATGACTGTTTTCATGTTTTTTGGGCTTACTTAACTTGTCATAAAAACTGAAAAAAATTTCATAGATATACTTCTTTTTATTTAAGCTTAAGTGCTGCATCAGGTTTATGTCAATCCAGTCAATAGTCCGGTCGTTATTTTAACATCGACTAGTTACTGACAACGTTTCATTAGGGTCACAAGAAACTCTGCGGTACGGGCTGAGGACTTTTCGTCATCGAAGTGATGGAATAGCTTCCGTACGATGAATCGATGTGTTGCATACTTAGGTGCTCCAACCAGAGCATGTTCAATTTCATTGATAAGATCTGACTGTGTATAAACCTTTGGCCCTGGAGTAACAGCTTCGTAATCCTGCAAAAGTCCTCGATCTGCCTCATATTCCGCCAAGTCATAGGGTATAAAAATCGGAGGAATGTCTTTCAGAAGTAGATCAAAAAATACTGATGAATAATCTGTGATTACTGCTTCGACCATGGGAAGAATATCTGCGATGTCTTGTACGCTCTCGACGTCAGCAAGCACCAGCCGCTTATGCCCAGCTTGGTAAAGCTCGCTGAGTCTCCGTTGGTTATCACCATCATTGGGATGAGGTCTAAGCAAAATACAAACACCAATACGCGCTAGTTCTTGGTTCAGCCTGTGCGGATCAAAGTCAACGAACGGAAAAAACTCGGTGTGTTTTCCTGCGTCTCTGAATGTTGGCGCATAAAGAATGACTTTTCCTTGGAGCATTCCTTTGAGGTTTGGAGGAGTTCTGGCTGGCTTGAACAAGCGATCGTTTCTAGGTAAACCCGTTACTGCAACATTGTAGAAGGGTACACCCCAACAGACACAATTCGCTAAGCGATCCAGATTAGACGATGACGTCATTCCGATCATTCCTACAAGTTCTTGCCGACACTGGGGGCGGATTTGTTGCTCCAGAAGTGTGGGTAGACCGAACTGCTTAAGCGAGATTCCATGCCACAAAATTAGACCTACTTTTCTTGTCGATGGTCGGTCATAGGGAAATAAATCAGACACTCCGTGTGTATAAACGAATGCGCGTGCCCTAATCGCTGTAATAAACCCTTCCAAAGTAAACCTTAGTACCACCTGACCCTCTGGAAACAGGGTGCTAATTCTCTCACCGTGAACGTCGTCTTTGGCAATCCACACTGCACGAAGATTTGGGCAGTACAACGTTATGTATTCAAAAAGTGCACGAGCATTGTCTGAATAACGTCGCCTACTTTGCATAAAGATGACCAATTGGGGATTTTTCGCCGTCAACCAGTCGAGGAACACGAATAACCGAGACAATATGCGTATTGCACGCCCGAAAACATACCGCTTTAATTTATATAACTTATTCATTCCAATGCCTATTATTGCGTCAGTGTTACATTCCGTGTGATCTTAGAGCGTGGAACACTGCGAACGCTGAGCGACGAGACGAAAATAATCTCAGGTATGAGGCGCAGGCTGAAAATGGCGTGCGGCGAGCAGCATGTCCAGCAGCCGTGTTGCGTCCTGTTTCGGTATCTTAACCATAAATCGACTCCAGCTCTCGCAAGATTGATCGGCAACGTATATAGGTGCGGCTGTTTTCCAGTGCGTGGCGCTCAACTAGATCGACCGGGCGCTCAAGCAGTTGCACCAAATCCCGCTCAAGGCCGAGGTGGCGCTGAAGCGGCGAGGCCGTACCGTTGTCATTCTCGAACTCGACTAGGAAGTCCGCATCGCTGCGGTCAGGATCAAAATCCGTTCCGCGAGCGGCGGAACCAAAGATATCCAGACGCCGCACACCATAGCGACGGCAGATTGCCTTGATCTCAGGTGCCTTTTGGGTGATGGTCAGGTGCATGAGTTTTCGTGTGTCAGTTGGTCTTGCAAATGAAGTGTCTAGGCCGTTCCAGACGCTAAACGCTGCAAATGGGAGTCCTCAGCATTCACCAGTTCCTCCCAACTGCCTTCTTCGACGACCTTGCCCCGCGCCAAAACATAAATCCG
>SKVE01000605.1 GCA_007129635.1 Planctomycetaceae bacterium | reverse complement strand
TTGGTCACCCCGGAAGAACTGGCTAAAGCCAAGAAGCAGAAAGCGGCCGAGTTGGTTTTCGGAGCACAGACGGTCGAACAAGCGGCCGATAGCCTGGGACGCAACTTCCTGGCCACCGGCGATCCGCTGTTCGACAAGCACTATGTCGAGGCCATCCAGCAGGTGACGGCCCAACAGGTGCAGGACGTGGCGCGGCGGTACCTGGTCCCCGAGCGGTTCAACCGAGTGATCATCGCACCGCCGGGCGGAACGCCAGGGGCGGAGACTCGGGACGATGCGGGCACCGAAGGCGAAACGCGACTCGTCCGCCTGGAGAACGGACTGCGAGTGCTGATCAAACAGCACACGCATCTGCCGATGGTCAACATCCAGGCCTTGACGCTGGGCGCCGCGCTGGTCGATACCCCGCAGACCGCCGGACGGGCCTCGCTGGTGGCCTCGATGCTGGACCAGGGAACTTCCGCGATGACCGCTCAACAAATCGCCGAATTCTTCGATTCGATCGGCGGCCAGATGTCCATGCGAGCCGGTCGCAACACCGTGTACGGGTCGGCGACCGTGCTGAGCGACGATTTCGAGGAGGCCCTGGAATTGTTTGCCCAGTGCTTCCTGCAGCCGGCCTTTCCGGAAGACCAGTTCGATCGCGTCCAGCGTTTGACCCTGGCCGCGATCGAGCGGCGATCTGATAGTCCGCAGGCGGAAGCCTTCGAGTTGCTGTACGACAGCCTGCCGCCCGAATCGCCCTACCATCTGCTGCAAGACGGCAAACTCGATACGGTCCAGAAGCTGACCCCCGCCGATCTGCAGGCGTACCACCAGCAGTATTTCGTACCGCAGAACATGATCGTCACCGTGTTCGGCGACGTCGACGTCGACCAGGCGGTCCAAGCGGTTCAGCAGCACTTCGGGTCGCTGCCGCCCGCCGCCGATTTCCAGCCGATCTCGTTCGATCGACCGAATCAGATCGACGGACCTATCGCTCAGCACAAGCAGACGGCCAAGGATACCGGGATGGTGATCGTCGGCTATCCGGGAACGTCCATCCTGGACCGCGAAGACCACGCCGCACTGACCGTGCTGGATGCGATCATGTCGGGATACAGTTATCCGGGCGGCTGGCTGCACAACGAGCTGCGCGGTGCGGGATTGGTGTACTTCGTCCACGCTTTTCAGATGACAGGCCCCGCGCCCGGATACTTCAACATCATGGCACAGACGCATCCGGACCAGGTGGACCAGGTGCTGGAGCGGATCGAGGCCAATGTCCAGCGGGCTCGCGAGGGGCGGGTCAGCGAGGAGGAATTCCTGACGGCCAAGCAGCGGATCATCGCTTTGAACGCCCAGGAAAATACCACGATCGGCCAGCAGTCGCTCCAGGCCGCACTGGACGAACTGTACGGGCTGGGCTACGACTACGAGCAGACCTTCGACCAGCGGATCGAATCCGTGACGATCGAGGACGTCGTACGAGTTGCCAAAAAATACTTCGGGCACCCGATCGTGATCACCACATCGCCCCGACCGCGATGAGCGGGCAACGCCAGGCCCTCACGGCATTGCCCCTACCGTTGTTCGTTCAGGCGATCGCCCGCGGCAGTCGGTGGTATCAATGCCGCACTAGCCCGGGATAGATGTCCAGATCCAAGGATTCCACCTTGCCCGCTTTCAGGCGTTCGATCGCGATCGCTCCCATCACCGCGTTGTCGGTACACAACGCCATGGGTGCGATCAGCATTTCAAAGCCTTCGCGCCGCGCCGTTTCCTCCAATCGTTCGCGAAGTCGCCGATTCGCCGCGACGCCGCCGCCGATACACAGTCGACCGATGCCCGTCTTGCGGACCGCCAGTGCCGATTTTCCGACCAAACAATCGACGACCGCTTCCTGGAAGCTGGCGGCCAGATCGGCGATGCGTTGCGGGGACAGATCGACGGCCGAAAAATCCGGGCGGCCGGGGCCGGCGATCTCGTAACGCACGGCGGTCTTCAGGCCGCTGAAACTGAAATCCAGTCGCTGATCGTCGTTCAAGAAGGCCCTTGGGAAACGGTAAGCCTTCGGATCGCCGTCAACGGCGATTCGGGAAAGCGCGGGACCGCCCGGGAACGGCAGCCCCAACATGTTGGCCACTTTGTCAAACGCCTCGCCCGCCGCATCATCGATCGTGCCCCCCAACGGCTCGAAATCGAAAACGTTGCGGCAATGGTACAGATGGCTGTGCCCGCCGCTGACGATCAGACCGACGCAAGGGAAGATCTCCCGCCCCTCAGCGATCCGGCAAGCGTAGATGTGGGCGTGCAGATGATTCACTGCCAACAACGGTTTGCCAGTGGCCAAGCATAAAGTCTTGGCCGCGACCAACCCGACCAACAGCGAACCGGCCAGCCCGGGAGTGTTGGCGACCGCGATGGCGTCCAAATCGTCCAACGTCAATTGGGCTCGTCGCAACGTTTCGTCAATGACCGGCAGGATACGTTCGACATGCGCTCGCGCGGCGATCTCCGGCACCACCCCTTGGAATCTACGGTGCAGGTCATCCTGCGAGGCGACGACCGATGCCAGGACCTCCAGACGATCCGTGACAACCGCCGCCGCCGTTTCGTCACAAGTCGTTTCGATCGTCAAGATTTGCATCATGGTCTTCCGCTTCGGTGACAACCGATTCCGTCGACGATTCTCCGCGATCCGCCACAGCGTCGGTCGAAGTCAATTTCTCCGCTAAGTACTGCAGTGCCTTGTCCAGTTGACGATCGAGAAACGGAGCGGATTCCTCGTCCGCCAGATCCTCATCCGCCAGATCCTCATCCGCGAGATCCTCATCGAGTTCCTCGTCCGTCGCACCATCCCCGGGCACAACCAGATCTTCCAACAATTCGACAGGCGCATCTCCGGGACGACGCACGATGTCCTTGCGTCGTCGCTGGATACCCCATTGGCTCAGTTCGTCGTCGGTCAGCTTCAGCAGGTAACCTTCGTCGGGCACGACGCCCCAGGTGTCATCTTCCGTCATGCTGTCGAAGCGGTGGATGTTCTGGCCGTTGGGCCGGCGGTAGTCGGAGGTGGTCAGCTTCAGGGCGCTGCTACCCTGCTCTAATTGGACCACGTTTTGCACGCTGCCCTTGCCCCAACTGCGCTCGCCCACAATCAAAGCTCGCTGATGATCCTGCAGGCACGCTGCGATGATTTCGCTGGCGCTGGCGCTGTAGCGGTTGATCAACACGACCATCGGAAACGCTGGATAGGTGCCTCTGGATTTGGCATCCCAGCTTCGCGTCGGCGTGTTCCTGCCCTCGGTGCTGACAATCCGGCCCTCGGCGATGAACAGATCGCAGACCTCGACCGCCGCCGACAGTAATCCTCCGGGATTGAAACGCAGGTCCAGCACCAACCCCTGAAGCCCCTGTTCGATCAACTGGTCAATCGCCGCCGTCAGTTCCTGGACGGTGCGCCGACCAAAAGCGGTCACGCGGACGTAGCCGATCTTGCGTTGTTCATCGAACATCCAATTCCAGCCATCCGATTCATCGCGTAGGTCGCCCAACACGGTTTGTACCTGGATCACCTCGCGCCGGAGCGTCAACACTCGAGGCTCGTCCTGCCCGGGAGACAGGACTTTGACTTCCACATCGGTGCCCGGCGTGCCCTGCATCCGTTCCACCGCATCGTCGATGGAAATCCCCTCGGCCGTGTGGCCATCGATTTCCAAGATCACATCGCCCGCCATCAGGCCGCCGCGATACGCGGGCGTCCCGACGATCGGACTGATCACCTTCAACTGGCCTCGGTCCACCGTCACCTGAATGCCCACTCCGCCGAATTCGGCTTCGACCCGAGTCCGGAAGCGATTGAGTTGTTTTGGCGGTATGTAGCCGGAATACTGGTCCAATTCCGACAACATGCCGCGGATCGCCGCATCGACCAACTGGCGACGGTCCACCGGCTTGACATAATTCCGCTCGATCTGATCCAGCGTATCGGCCAACAGCTCGAAAAGCTGGTAGTAATCGTCATCGTCAGCCTCCTGCCCTTCTGTAGTGATCGGATCGTCATCCTCAGGAGCCGCGACCAACCTTTCGGGGGAAGCCAGCCAGCCGATGACGACCAGAACGAAGCCCTGCAGGCCGCCGATCGAGGCTCGCGCAGGCTCGCATCGCAAAAGCAATTTCAACATGTTCTTGATTCCCATGGTGATTTGGCATTGGAAGCCATCAGTATATGCAAGCTGGCAAAAGTTGGCAAACGAACATCGACCACATCAACATCCCCCACCCGCGAATCAACCACCAGATGCAAACCTAGGCAATCTGCGAAGACTTTTCGGAGTATGCCAAAGACATTGCTGGTAACGATTGAAACCGTCGAACTAATGCTAAGGATTACGCTCGCGTTCGAGGCGAGTACGGTTTAAAACCGCACGGATTTCCGAGGGGGATGATGCAGATGGATCGGCCAGCATGGAAGACCAGAGTATCGACGTTGATGTTGGGTGGGGCGCTGATCGTATTGGGCATGGCGGTAGGGGCAACTCCGGGCTTCGCCGACAATTGCGGTTGTGGTTCCGGTTGCGTCGATATGACGAATTGTCCGGCCCCGGTTCCGGTGCTGGAGACGCTGGGCGGTCACAGTCTGTTCTGGCACGATCCGTGCGGCGGCGGGTACGTCGATCGGGACCGGAATTGCCTGTTTCACAATTCCACGCCCCCCCTCTGGTACGCCTCGGCCGAGTTCCTGCCGCTGCGGCGCGACCAGCGCGGATCGCAACCGTTTCAGGCGATCGC
>SKVE01000588.1 GCA_007129635.1 Planctomycetaceae bacterium | reverse complement strand
TCAACCTGGGTGCCGGTTTCTACTTCCAACCCAACGCCAGCGGCATTTTGGACAACGAGGGCCAACTGAAAAAACAGCATCAGCTTGTATTAGGATTCGATTGCTATCTGGACAAGCCGGTGGGCGAATACGGCGCCGCGATGACGTTCTACGGGGTGTACTACGTGTTCGATTATGGGGACAATTATTTTCGAAACATTGGGATCATGAATACCGGGAGATTGGGTTCCGAGGCGTTTCTGGCAAGAAGTGTGCCCACGATCAGCGGAGCGGGCAACGCGCAACCGCTACTCGGGACGGGTGAGATCCTGTACCTGGAAGCCGGTTACGTGCTGCCTAGCTGGATCGTTGCCGATCGGCACGGCAAGCTGCAACCGTTTGCCGCCTTCACGCACAAGAACCTGGAGTACCTGGACGATCCGGCCTTCAACTGGGACTTTGGTCTGAACTATCTGATCGACGGCCACCGAGCCAAGCTGACCTTCCAGTACTCATTGCGACCGCAGTTTTTCGAACGGACCGATGACGATATCGTGCGGCGCGTCTCCGACGGATCCGCCGGCCAGTTCATCATCCAGACCCAAATCGCTTTGTAAGCACCCGGCCTGGTCATAACCTGACGCCTGTTCGCCATGCGCCATCGCCTCGTCCACCAACGTATCGAAGATGCCCGAGGACAGGTGCCTGTCGCATGAATCGTCCGGCTGGAACTGGACGCTCAGCGCAAACCAGTCTTCCGATAACGCTTCGAAGGCTTCTACCACGCCGTCGCTGCTGACCGCCGTCGCAACCAGTCCGTCGGCCAACCGGTCGATCGCACAGCGGTGCGAGCTGTTGACCGTCACCGGCCTTGCCCCACAGATCGTCTGCATCAACGAACCGTCTTTGGGTTCCAACGGATGCCGCGGATTATGCGGGTAGGCGTGGAACGGCTGACCGCGCGCGTCCAGATCCAGCGGTCGGACCGTGCCTCCAAGAGCCAGATTCATCAACTGAAACCCCAAGCCGATGCCTACGAAGGGAACCTGACGCCGAGCGATCGCCCGCACCAAGCGAAATTCGGCCATGGGTTCCCAACAAGGTCCATCGCTGCCGTCACGGCACGCGTCACACGCATCCCGTTCGCCCGCGACGACGAATCCGTGCAGGAGGTCCAGCAGTTCGTCCAGGCCCTCGTCACAGGAAAGATCCGGCACAACGACCGGGATGGCACCAGCCGCCGAAAGACAGCCGATCCATCTGGTCAACAACCGATCGACTTCGGGATCGCGCCGAGAGGATCTGTGGAGGCTCCCGGCATGGATTCCGATGATAGCCCTGCTACCCATGGTAATGGACTCGCTGAGTACGGTGTTACGAAACAGAAACAGCACTCACGAGGTGGGTGATCACAACGCCCTGCCCCGGACGCCCTGCCCCGGCGATCTGCCTTCATTGTAGGCGATTCGTACCATGGGTAAAGAGCCCGGTTACACGGGCAGTTCCCAACCGGCGCGGTATTCACGGCGCAACAGCGCAGCCGCCTCAGGCGCGTTGGGACACGCCAGTTGTTCGGCATCCCATTCAATCTTCTTGCCCAACCGGAAAGCCACGTTGCCCAAGTGATTGGACTCGGTCAACCAGCCGGCGTACTCGAAATCCGCGATCGTGGGCGAACCTGTCTTGCAACCGTTGATCCAATCGGCGTAGATGCTGGCCACGCGTGGCAGCGTCGGTTCCGGTGGCTGGAAGTCCTGGAATTTGTCCTCGGGCAACAGCACGTACTTGCCGTAATCGGACAGCAACATGCCTTGGTCGCCGATGAACAGATGACCGGCGCCCCAGCGGGGAATCCCGCCCTCGGTCCAAATCTCCGGTTTGTTCTCGCCCTGGTACCAGGTCATTTGGACTGGAGCCCGGTCGCCACGAGCACCGAATTCGTAGGTCGCTTGCATCGACGCCGGGGCCAATTCCGGATGCGGTGGTGGGCCACTCGCCTGGATCGTGCGAGGATAATCCAGTTTCAGCGCCCAAAATGCCAGATCGATGAAGTGGCTGCCCAGATCGCTCATCGTGCCGCCACCAAAATCCCACCACCGATACCATTTGGGACCGGGGAAATAGACCGAATGGAACGGCCGATACGGAGCGGGACCCAGCCACAGGTCCCAGTCCAGGCCCGCAGGAACCGGTTGTTCTTCCTCAGGACGCTCGGTCACACGGACAATATCCCCGTGGCGCTCCGCCGCCTCGGGGCTCTGCCAGCCCCAAGCTCGCGAATTCCAGATATGTACCTCGCGCACCGGACCGATGGCCCCGCTGCCGATCACCTCGACCACCCGCCGATAATTCTCGCCCGCATGGATCTGGATCCCCATCTGGGTCGCTACCTGGGCTTCGGCTGCAGCCAGCCGTACCTGCCGCGCTTCCCAAACGCTGTGCGTCAGCGGCTTCTCGCAGTAGACGTGTTTCTTTTCCTTCAACGCCATCATCGTTGCCAGCGCGTGCGTTCGTTCGCCCGTACTGATCACCACCGCATCGAAATCCTGCGGCCGATCGAACAACTTGCGAAAATCCCGTTCCTGCCTCGCCTGGGGAAACCTGTCCCCCGCTGCGGCCATACTTGGTTCGTGGGCATCGGATAACGCCACGATATTCTCTGAAGCCACTCCACCCGTATTCCCTCGACCGCGTCCTCCGGCACCGATGATGGCGATGTTCAGCCGATCATTCAGATTTCGAGCCGAAACGATGGTCGGCGCAGCAAACAGACCGACGGTTCCTGCAGCCATCACGCCACAGAAATCGCGTCGAGTGATCTTCGAGCCAGTCGGGGAATCACAACGGCAAAGTGAACGGGACATGAGCGTCTCTCCTGAGTTGCAGCACGGCAGAAGCCCGCCGAACGACGGCGGCTTATCGATAACGACTCGAACGTATCACATGCCCGCTGGCGATTGCAAGTCCCGAAGTCACCTCGATCGAATTACAAAATCCTTCGACCACCGTTTGACAGCCGAGAACGAAAGCCTAAAATTGGCGTCGTACCCAGCGGAAACACTCCGCAGTACCGGGCGCATAGCTCAGTTGGTTAGAGCGCGTCGCTGATAACGACGAGGTCCCAAGTTCGACTCTTGGTGCGCCCACTTGCCGTTTCGGGCCATTGCGAAATCGGTCAATGGCAGGGTGAATATCATTTCCTTGTGAAGCCGAACGGCTTCGGTCCTCTCGCGGTGTATTCTCTTCGTGCCCGACCCTCCGAACGGGCTAATTAACCCCAGGTCCCCCTAACTGGAGTATTCGGATGTCTGAACAAGTCACAGTAGGAGGTCATCGACTCACTCGAGGCCCAGATGCCTGGACGTCGACCATCGACATTGGCGGCCCTGGCACCCCGATGGCAGTGACTACGGTGGATTTCAGCATCGTTCATGTCGACGACTGTGGCCAATCGATCCTGGAGCAACCGACGGCTGCGCAGCTTGCTGCGGTGGAGTTTTTCGTCGAGCATCAATCGCAGCTCGTTTGCCAGATGCTCAAGGCCATCCGCTGTTTTCTGCAGAGGCTGGCATCGGAAAACTGGTTTATGGATGACGAGTTCGAGGTTCCGACCACGGACGACGAACTACTGGAAGTCATGACGTTGTACTCGGTAACCGTCAATATCGATGCGACCGACGGGATCGCATGGATCGGGGTGGGCGGTGGTTGCGATTGGGATGAGGAGCACGGGTTGGGGATCAGCCTTTGGAGGGATCTGGTGCTTGATGTCGGGCGAGCGGATGTGGCCTTTTCGGCTCCGGATGGGGGTTGGAACGTTCGTGAGCACCTGAGCGAAGCAGATCAACAACGTCGTGACTCGGTGCTGGCAGAACTACTGCGGGATCGCGAGCAATTCGAGCAGCAGTCCTGGGAGCAACATCAAGCCTCGCTTCCCGACAGCGTCAAGCTGGCTCAAGCCATCGCGATGCGCGATACAGACGCTGCCAAGCAACTTCTCGAAGCAGGCGTCAACCTGAACGACATGCCGCCACCGTACGGACCAGCGATCTTCATGGCGATGGAGTATCAAGACCCTCAGATTGTACGAGAGTTTCTGGCGGCCGGTGCGCGAGTGGATGTCTGCAATGAACTGGGCCAGACCCCGCTGGAGTATGCCGAACAGGTGATGCGGTTGCAGCAGATGGCGAATCAAACCCGCGCGGGCATGCCCGGCGCATTAGAATCGATGATGTCGGAGATGGGGATGGATGAGGAGCTTTCGTTATTGAGCGACGACGACCTGGACGACATCGAAGATCAGGGGGTCAGGGATTTGCTGCGATCGGCGAGCGACAGCCTAAAAGGGGTCTACGAAAAGCTTGCCGGAGGTACAGCAGCGATGTCGGAGGGCGCAGCTCCGGAACAAGTCGCCTACTACGAGAACGTCGAACGCGAAGCAAACGAGATGCTGGATCATTGGTCGCAAATCGTGGCGATCCTTCGATCCGCAACATAAGCCGACGGTTAGACGCTGCTCGGCGTCTTCTGAAGACTCGCCATTTAATCCGATAGCGATGGGTTGGGGTGAGGGCGCGCACGGTACGAGCGGGAGAATCGGCAAATCCTGATCAAGTTCTCTGATGTTCTCAAAAAGAAGCCCCTCGGAGAGCCTGATCGCTTGATCTTGGTCTCCGAGGGACGTACTCCGAATTAGTCGTAGAACTCAACCTCGGAGTACTTAAGTATGCACTGCAATCTGCTTCGTGATCTGGACTTTTGGCGGTTTCTTTGGGATCTCGACCGCGAGTTTGC
>SKVE01000196.1 GCA_007129635.1 Planctomycetaceae bacterium | reverse complement strand
TCAGGGTCGGTTTCATCATCATTCCTCTCGGGAAAGAACTCCTTAGCACCGTTCGAGAAATAACTGTCCAATGTCCCCTCGCCCCTCGTGGGAGAGGGCAGGGTGAGGGGGCAGAAAGTGCGTCAGTTATTTCTCGAACGGTGCTTGCCTGAGCGTCAACGAGCCGGAGATTGGCTGGTAAGGCGAGCAGAAGAGATCGTCTTGCCTGCCGCACTCTGGGTTCGGTGTGCGGGGGTGGACATGGCAGATCTGGGCGGATAGGCTGGATTTTCGAGAAGGTTGCCGATTGGCTGTCGAGCCGTTTTTTTTGAGGAGACGCGACGATGTTGGGGTTGAAACAGGTTTATAGACTGGTCCATGTCGTGTGTGTCGCGGGTTGGGGGATCGTGCTGCTCGGGCCGCTGATGGCGGGTTTTCCCGTTGCCGGGAGCGTGGCGGCTGCGGATGGAGAGGCGGCGAGCGTGGGGTTCGCAGTGGTGAACGAAGCCTGGGCCGCTGGGGATCAGCCCCGAGTCCGGGCGCAACTGGGCGGGTTGCTGGACAACCGGGAACTGGCCCCGCACGTGCGCAGTTATGCCCATCTGCGGCTGGCCCAGAGCTACCGGGTGAGCGGCGATACCGCTGGCAGCCGGCGGGAATACAAGGCGATTACCGGACGGGATGAGTATCCCCAGATCCATCGGTACGAGGCGGGCGAGTGGCTGCGGGAATTCGACCGGTTGGACCAGGGCTTGCCCGCCCGTGATCCGACCGCGCCGCGCACGCAGATCGCGCCCATCGATTCGTTCGTAGCCGAAGTGTTTGTCGCGCCGGACGGAGACGACGCTCAAGACGGTACCCGCGAGCGGCCGTTCCGGACGCTCGCGCGAGCCCGGGATGCGATCCGGGCAATGCAGGCGGAAGGCGCATCCGGACCGCTCGGCGTACGCGTCCTTCCAGGCACCTACCCGATCCAGCAGACGCTGACGCTGACGGCGGAAGATTCGGGCCGAGAGGGCAAGCCGGTCGTGTACCGGGCGGAGGAACCGGGGCGCGCGGTACTGTACGGCGGACGACGCATTGGCGGATTCGAACCGGTCAGCGACCCGGAAATCCTGGCTCGGTTACCCGAGCAGGCGCGGGGCAAAGTCTGGCAGACCGACCTGGCGGCCCAAGGCATCCACGACTGGGGCGAACTCCGGGTGCGAGGCGGGATCGGTCAGCCCGAGCCGCCACCGACCTTGGAACTGTACTACAACGGCCAACCCATGACCCTGGCCCGCTGGCCGAACGAGGGCTTCGTCGAGATCCGCGAGTTGCTCCAAGCGGGCTCGCGAGCGGAGGCGACGCCCTCGGTCTTCGGCTACCTGGACGATCGCCACGCCCGTTGGACCCGGGCCGAGGATCCCTGGCTCCACGGTTACTGGCACTTCCTGTGGGCCGACGCCACGCTGCCGATCGGCGAGATCGACACCCAGGCCAAGACGATTGCCACGGCCGAGCCCTACCACTACGGCGGCCGTGGCATGAGCAACCGTCAAGGTATCATTTACTATGCCTTCAACCTGCTGGAAGAAATCGATCAGCCGGGCGAATGGTACCTGAACCGCGACACAGGGATCCTTTATTTCTACCCGCCGAGCGATCTGTCGGAGGCGCTGATCGAGATCGGCATGCTGGCCGAACCGATGCTGGCGCTGGAAGGCGTCTCCCACGTGCGGCTGGAAGGCTTGGTGTTCGACCTGGGCCGCCACGATGGGCTGCACGTGACCAATAGCGAGGATTGCCTGATCGCCGGCTGTACGGTGCAACGCATGGCGGGGCAGGGCATCGTCATGACCGGAGGACAGCGCAACGGCCTGTTCGGCTGCGACCTTCACACGCTGGGACGGCGGGGGGCCATCGTATCGGCAGGCGACCGGGAAAGCCTCACCCCCGCCGGACACTTCGTCGAAAACTGTCAGATCCATTTCTTCGGCCGGATCGACAGCACCTACACCCAGGCCATCGCCCTCAGCGGCGTGGGCAATCGCGTGGCCTACAACCGGATGTACCATTGCCCGACCAGCGTGATGACGATCGGCGGGAACGACCACGTGGTCGAATTCAATGACGTCCATGACGCTGTGCAACAGTCGGACGATCAGGGCGCCTTCTGCATGTGGGGGAACCCGACCTTCCGCGGCAACATCTACCGCTACAACCGCTTCCGCCGCGTCGGCAAGACGGGCGAAGAACGAGCCGTGCACGGCCAGGCAGCCATCCGCTTCGACGATGCCATCAGTGGACAGATCGTCTACGGTAATATCTTCTATCGCAGTTCGAATGCCAATTTCGGCGCCATTCAGATGAACAGCGGCCGCGACAACATCATGGACAACAACCTGTTCATCGACAATCGTCACGGCATCAGCGGCGGCTGGAATCCCGGCAACAGCCACTGGATCGAAACGCGGGAAGGCCGGAAGACCGGGGCGTACCTCACGGATCTGTACCACGAGCGTTATCCGGAAATGGTCGCTATGTTCGACGACCGGGGCGTCAATCACGCGTGGCGCAACATCTTCTACCGGTGCGACCAGATCGTGCGCCGCCCGCAGCACATGGAGCTGCTGGAAAACGCCGAGTTCGGCGACGATCAGGACCCCGGACTCGCCGACGTGGACAACCAGGATTTCCGTCTCCGAGCGGACGCCGCCGTATTCCGGCAAATCCCATTCCGGCCCATCCCTGTCGACGAAATCGGCCTGTACGAACATCCTTTGCGCGCAAGCTGGCCGGTGGAGCCTGCAGGACGGTCGCGGGACGGGAGCCGGTGAAACGGACTTGATGCGGTGCCGCGGTCTACTCGAATTTGAATTTGGTGCCTGTCACCTTTTTTTTCCCTGGCGCGAGACCGGTTTTTCGGTCTGTGCCTGAGCCGCGAAGAACCACGGCAGTTCTACTTGGAACGCTGCCAGAACATGCGGTTGGCGCCGCCGGCGGATTTCCTGATGCCCATAGCGTTGGCGGGGTGAATTTGGCTACCGCAATCCAAGCGTCTGCCCAAACGCCGAGGCAGGCATGATGTGCGAGCCCGTTACAACGGGCCCCAGGCAACGATCCGTGTCGCTTCACGTCTGGGTGGATTCCGCTTGGATGCTGGGGAGTCGAAGGCCGAGATGCCGAGACGTCAAGCTCCTCGGACTGGGTTACAGTGAGTAACAACTGTCCCAGGCGGCGGGACTTAGGGACTGGAGTGTCGTTGGGCCAGGATCCGGCGGGCTCAGGCCATCGCGGCGAAGTAGGCGTCCAAATCTGCAAGGTCCACCGCTGGATCGTCCAGCAATGCTTCCCCGTCTGGCAGATTCGAGTCATCGGCCTGCCAAGTCTCCAGTTCCAGGGCTACGCCCTGCTGGCGGTACGTCGTTCGATAGGCCGATTCATCCAAGGCCATCGTTGACCAATCGACGGGCCAATCATCCAGCCGAGCCATCTTTGGTAAGGAACTCGGCACGCCCGCAGACGCTGCCGAACCGACAGCGTCGACCATCGCCCACCAACCGAAGTCGAGCGACCGGACATGATCGCTGTTTGATTCTCCTTCCCCTGCATCGTCCAGCAGTTCTTCCGCGTCTCCGCCGCGATTGATGTAGTTGATCACCTGCAAAACGTCGTTGGGCGTCAAGTGCCCGTTGCCCAGGACATCCAGGAAATGGGGCGGTCCGGGCTGTTCGGCCGTGCGCGGGGCAAGCGGACCCTCTCCTCCGCCACGGTTGATCTCGTTGATCAGCAACAGGACGTCTTGTGGAGTAACATAGCCATCGCCGTTGACATCGAACGGGTTCACGGGGTTCTGCCAGCCGGTCGCACCCCACCCGCTGATCTGCACCACTCGCCCGTCCGCTTCGCCAACCATCGTCAAAGTGGCCTGATGCCACCCATCTTCGGTCGGCAGATAGCTGACGATTAAGGCCTTGGTCCCTCCCGGCGGAACAATCCAATCATCAGCGTCGCCCGAGTCGTGGGCGGGACGAATAGCAAACGGCGAACCGAGGCCGGAACCCTCGATAAGCAACGGACCCGACCCATCGTTACGTACATTCAATGTCCGTTCCAGCATCACGAGAACCGGTACCCCTCCGAAATCCACCGGCTCCAACTCGGCATAGACGCGGATCGTGGCCGACACCATCTGGCTCCACGCCCCGTCGTTGTCTTGTGACCGGACGGTCAACGTATGCTGGCCCAACTCCCAGCCGTCCGTGCTGACCGTCCACGTCCAGCCGGCGGTGCCGTCCTCATCGGCGCCCAGCAGGTCGTCGCCGTGGTAGAACTCGACCAGCGCCACCTCGCCGTCCGGATCGAACACGCTTTCGGCGGTCAGGGTCAACGCGCCGGGCCGCGTCACCGGGTCGGGGGTTGCCGTGAGCGTTTCCACCACCGGCAGGGCGTTTTCCACGGTCACCGTCGCACTGGCCCAATCGCTCCACGCCCCGTCGTCGTCTTGGGCCCGGGCGGTGAACGTATGCTCGCCCAACGTCCAGCCGGCGGTGCTGACCGTCCATGTCCAGCCGTCGGTGCCGTCTTCAGCGGCGCCCAGCAGGTCGTCACCATGATAGAACTCGACCAGCACCACCTCGCCGTCCGGATCGAACACGCCTTCGGCGGTCAGGGTCAGCGCGCCGGGCCGCGTCACCGGGTCCGGGGTTGCCGTGAGCGATTCCACCACCGGCGCGGCGTTTTCGACCGTCACCGTGGCCTCGGCCCACTCGCTCCACGCCCCGCTGTCGTCCTGGGCCCTGGCGGTGAAGGTATGCTGGCCCAAC
>SKVE01000966.1 GCA_007129635.1 Planctomycetaceae bacterium | reverse complement strand
TTCTAGGCCGCATTTTTCCTAATCGCTAAATCCAACATAGCCCCAAAAATCCAGGGAATCCTCAAGACCGGCACAGTCGATGCCGATAAATGCGCAACGTCAGACGTCCCCTGACGGCGCGCCGTTCTTCATGCGCGGAAGACACTCCCCCCCTCGAACGAGGCGATGGAAATGACGATTGCCAGTAGGTCTCAGGCCAAGACGGCTGAGCAAACCTTTGCAGAAAGCGGCACGAATCCGAACAAGACTCCGGAATCCCATCAGATCGTGATCCTGGTTCGATTGCCCTACTTGCCGCAGCAGGAGCTATCCGCATCCCGATGTATCGAACGCCCTGTTTCTGTGCCCAACCGCCCTGTTTCGAACAGCATCGACCAGCCGGAATCTGCTAGCAAGCATCAAGTGGACGGTTGTTTGGAACCGAGTTCCGCATCGGTAGTCTCGAAAATGCGTGCCAGTGTGGTCCGCATCTTCACGGAACCTGACGATAAACCGCACAGAAAGCGCCTGTCCCCTGCGGCCTGGAAGGCGGCCGGGTTGGCCATGACGATCGTGTTGATCTTTGTCGCCCTGGCGTTGCTAAACGGTGCGGTCGATCCCGATGTCGAGCTGGCATCGCGAGCTTTGCCCGAATCTGCCTCCGCAAAACACTCGGGTCGCGGACTCGAATCGTTGGACACTTCACCGAAGTTGATCCTGGCGCCGAAATCAGATCAGGTGAGCAAGACAGACAAGCAACCTGCCAAGCCTGCGCAGCAGGAATCGATCGCGGTCGAATCCGAAGAGGCTGTGTCAGCAGACGGATCCCAGATGGAAGCAGCAGTGGTTGATGCCGAGGTCGATGCCGAGGTCGATGCAGTGGTTGATGCAGTGGTTGATGCCGAGGTTGATGCCAAGGTTGATGCCGAGAAGGAATCGCCCGCCGATCCGTTGGAAGAGAAGTCGGTGGACTCTGAGGTGAAAGAACAGATAGCAGAGGTTGAACCGCCCAATTTAGAACCGATGACGACGACGGATGAGCCGGTTGCCGTTCAAGACTCGCAGGACCGTCAGCCGCCGACAGCTTCTCCGACCGAAGCGTCCCCAAGCCCCGAAATGCAGATGACGGCTCAACAGACGTCAAACGCGCCGGACGAAGGGATGGGGCGAACACCCGATCAACTTACTTATCCGCGGACCGATCCGTCGACGTACCAGTATCCATCACGTTACGAAAACCTGTTGAGCAACGCGGCGAAAGGCATGCAAGACGAGGGTTATCCGATGTCCGATCCGCAAACAAGCATCTACGGATGGCACCCGAGCACTGTGCGTTTGCAACCTCGCATCGAGCCCCCGCCGATCCGCTAGTACGTCATGGAGCCAAACAAGGACGGAGCCCACTATGGAATCGCTCGATCAAGTTTTTCTGAAAGCCTACGCCAAGCAGACGATCGCGTTAACCGATCTGCCGGACCCGCCAGAGGTGAAGCCGGGTCCGGAAGCCAAGACGCCGTCCTCGGATGCAGCGACCGAGCCACCCGAAACCAGGCCATGCGGCTCGGCAAAACCCGAAACTACCGGAGCAGTCGCGTCATGCGTTACGGCGAACCGTCGGCGAATGGACCCCGCGCACACGACCGGTGACAATGCAACCGGGCCGCCACACACCTCGTTCACGGTGCCGGACGCCAAGTCGCAAGGCGCATCGTCGGACGCTGCGCGTGGGCCGGACGCGAAAGCGGCGGCGGCGATCTCGATGCTGAAAATGGTCGCGTCCCCCCCGTTACTCGACGAACTGGACGTCGATGGCGACTTCTCACCCGACTGGGAATTGGACCGTTTTGTCTGGCCGGATTTGTGCCTGCATCTGCTGGCGACGGAACATCGCTATTTTCAGCATGTGGGCGAGCAACTCAAGGCGGCCACGGACCAGTCGCATCATGTGGTCATGGTCTCTGGTTGCCGTCGCGGGGAAGGGCGCACCACGTTGGCGCTGTGCCTGGCTCGTAGTGCGGCGGCGGCGGGCGTCGATGTCGCGGTGGTCGATGCCGATTGGCAGAACCCGCAACTCGGTACGCGTCTGGGGTTGGAGCCGCCCTGTGGATGGACCGAAGTGCTGGCGGGCAAGGCGACCTTGAACGAAGCGGCGGTGACATCGGTCGAAGATCGCTTGACTCTGTTTCCGCTCAACGGACCAGGCTCGGTCCCTCACGCCTTGAAGGAACGGAGACCGAGCCAGGTGATGCGTGCGATCTCGGCCCGCTTTCCGCTGGTGATCATCGATGCCGGACCTTGGGATGCCCAGGATCCGTTGACCGTGCCGGACGACCAGGATTGCCTTGTGGATGCGGCGATCGTCGTGCGGGATCTTCGTCGCACCGAGCAAGAAGAAGCCGTCCGGACCGCTCGGCATCTACAAGCCAACGGTATCACGGCGGTCGGCATCGCCGAGAATTTTGAATCCCAATAAGCAGCAGGGAGCCTAACCATGTACATCAAGCACTGGGGACTCGAGCACCGGCCGTTCGACAAACAGGACGACCCGCGTTTCTACTATCCCAGCGAAACCCATCAAGCCGCCCTGCTGAAACTGCGTTATGCGATCGAAAACCGTCAAGGCGGCGGCTTGTTGGTTGGCATGTCTGGACTGGGCAAGACCCGGCTGGTCGGCGGGCTGTTTCAATCGTTGACCGACGTCTGCCAGCCGCAAGTGCATCTACGATTTCCACAGCTTGGTCCCGAGTCGTTGATGGCTTATCTGGCGGCAGAGCTGTCCGGAGAACGCCACGGGCACGTGTCGCTGGAAGGTTCGCTGCAGCTTATCGAGAAGGTCCTGGCAGACAACGTCCGGCAAGGGCGGCACGCGTTGATTGTCATCGATGACGCGCACGTGTTGTGCGGCACCGAGACGATGGAAACGGTTCGTTTGTTATGGAACTACGAACCCGCCTGGACTGTGCTGCTGGCCGGCCAGTTGGCTCTGCTACCGGCGTTGGAACGGATGCCGGAAATGGAGGAGCGATTGAGCGTCAAGTGCCTGCTGCGGCGATTCACAGCAGACGAAACGGCCGCCTATGTCAGCCATCGGTTGCGCGTCGCCGGTGCGGCCGATGCCGATGCAGTTTTCCAGCCACCTGCCCTGCAGGCAGTGCACGAACGGACGGACGGTGTGCCCCGCAAGATCAACCGGTTGGCCGATATGGCCCTGCTGATCGGCTTTGCTGAAGAACTGCCGAACATCGATGCCGATCGCATCCAGGCGATCGCTGATGAACTGGAACTTCAGGTGCCTGCCACCGGGCGACGGGCGGCTTGATACCCCAGGGCCACGCGAAGCCTATTCATCCTCTGGCAGAACATCCACCGAGACGGTGACCGAGTGGGTACCGGCACCCACAAAGACGCCTCGAACCGGAGCGACGTCGCTGTAGTCGCGACCCCAGGCCAGCGTGATATGGTCGGTGTCGACCAGCAATTGGTTGGTAGGATCGAGATCGACCCAGCCAGACGATCCGGCATAGACAGCGAACCAGGCATGCGAGGCATCCGCGCCGACCATGCGCGCTTGGCCCGGCGGCGGCAGCGTGCGGAGATAGCCGCTGACGTAGCGAGCCGCCAGCCCCAGCGACCGAAGGCAGCCGATCGCCACGTGGGCGAAATCCTGGCAAACCCCATGCCGGTGCTGGAAGACTTCCTGGACGGGCGTGGTAACCGAGGTGGCTTGCGGGTCGTAACGAAAATCCTGATGGATGCGACGGTTCAGATCCGCCACCGCCTGGAGGATGGGACGCTGGGGCAGGAAGGATTCCGAAGCGTATTCGGCCAGCTCCGCTGAACTCTTCACGCACGGCGAATCGAACGCGAACTGATACGCGTCCAACCATTCGGGGGCCCGCACCGAGGACAGTTCATCACGGATCGATTCCCAGCCAGGCGATTTGTCAGCGTCCGGCAGATCGACCGGCAGCAGCGTCACGAAACTGCGCGCCGTGACGCACAACCCCGCATGCGATTGATGAATCGAGAAATAACTGGACTGATTACCGAAATAGTCCTGCCGAGAGGTCACGTGCGCCGGATCGGGCGAGATCTCCAAAACGAAATCCCGGCAACGCTGCCGAGCGGTCTGTCGCGGTGTCAAATGCACCAGGTTGTGACAGACCGGCGTGGCCGTGCTGTATCCGTACTGCGTCAGGTGAGTGATTCGGTATTTCACGTCAGGGGCTCCAATCGGATCTCTGTCAGTTGTTGAGCGGGGCCGGCATGGATCAGGTATTGATGATTGATGGCGTCCGAGAGCTTGGGCAAGCGGTCTTCCAACACCGTCAACAGCTCGACCAGCGGCGCGGATTGTCCTCGCGCATGCAGATCGACCAGCATCGGTACGTCGATCATGCGGATGTCGTGCAGCAGCCCGATGGCCAAACGCTGGTCCAACGCCAGCAACGGCTGCGTCTGGTTGCGCGGCAAGCGTTCCACATGGTCGGCCAATAACACCAACTGATAGGCCAGCGAACGGGGATTGGTGTCGTCGGTCAGCAGCAGATCGATCACCGGGCCTAACTGCAGGTTGGCCAGGTAACGGCCACGATAGGTCATCAGGCTGTCAGCCACCTCCAGCAGTGCTTCGAGAACCGGGCCGGACAGTTCGCTGGCGTGTTCCAAGGCGCTGCGTGCCAGGCAGATCACTTGCAACGCCCGTTCCAGACGCCGCCCCAGATCCAGAAAACGCCAGGTATGCGTGCGAGTCATGCTTTCCATGACCATACCGCTGAACGCTGCCAGATCGATGATCATCTGGTCCAACAT